>JAGWZX010000063.1 GCA_018968805.1 Patescibacteria group bacterium
TTCGTTCGGCCGCACCAAACCCTTGGCTACCAGACGCCGTGGGAGTATTATTCAAAAGCGAACAAACTGTTACCGATGTACTCGTCTAGTGCAACCGGTTGCGGTAAATGATGTTTCCCGCTAGTATAAGACGCATGAAATCTTTTGCCGAACGCTTCGGTCCGTATCTCATTTTTTTCGCCGCTATGCTTTGGGCGACCGACGCGCCGTTTCGCCTGCATCTTACGCAAGATTTGCCCAGTAATTTTATTGTCCTCGGCGAACACTTCTTCGACATTTTGGTCGCCTTGCCGATCCTTTTCGTAAATTGGGCCGATGTGAAAAAACTTTCGCTAAAAGGCTGGCTTTCCGTTATCGTGGTCGCGGTCGGCGGCTCGGCCTTGGCATCGGTGGCTTTTACCGAAGCATTTCATTACGTCAATCCGTCCGTGGCCATTTTGCTCCAAAAACTTCAGCCATTCATTGCCATCGGTTTGGCCGTCGCCCTTTTACGAGAGCGTTTGCCGCGTTTTTTCTGGCTTTGGACGCTGCTCGCCGTACTAGCCGCGTATGTCATTTCTTTTCCGAATTTTGTGCCGCAAGTCTATCAAGGCGAGACATTCAATCCCAATTTTATCGGTGTGTCGCTCGCCCTGGTCGCGGCTTTACTTTGGGGCGCTTCAACGGTCTTGGGAAAATACGCTATGAACTCAATTAGTTTTAAGACAATGACAGCTTTGCGTTTTGTGGTGGCGTTTGTATTTCTATTAGGATTAAATGTGTATCAAGGTAGTATCAGTGCTATTTCGCGGATGACGGCCACGGACTGGCTATTTATCGCGATTATCGCCGTTACTTCAGGCATCGTTTCGCTCTTTATTTATTACAAGGGTTTGCAGTACACCAAAGCGTCGGTGGCTACAATCGCCGAGCTGGGTTTTCCTCTTGCGGCGGTGGCGGTCAATGCCATTTTCATCAGCCAGCCAATCACTTTTACCCAAATTATCGGCATGGCCGTTCTGCTCGCGGCGATTTATTTTCTCACTAAAACCGGATCGGCGGAAGCAGTACGCGAACAAAGCGGCGTCACGGAACTTGACTGACATGGCTCCTGAAAACTCCATCAGATTTTCTTCAATAAATATTGAAGGAGATAAGCATTTGAAAGAGGCCGCGGCGTTTTTGTGCGCGTTCAATCCGGAAGTTGTCTGTTTTCAGGAATTAAACGAATCAAGCGTTTCTTTTTTTGAAAAAATCCTTGGAATGAAAGGATGTTTTGTGCCGATGAGCCGGCATTTGGCCTTGCCGAAAAAAATCCATACGGCATTTGGCGTCGGTATTTTTTCGAACTTGCCATTATCGGCAGCGCATTTTGAATATTATTACGGCGGTACCGGAGAATTGCCGACCCTGAAAATAGGAGATGAAGCGACCGTGTGGAGGCCCCTACTTTTCGGTACGGTTGAGAAAGAAGGAATTTCTTACACTATCGCGGTTACCCATTTTACCCGCACGCCGGACGGCAACGCTGATGAAAAACAGCGGACGGATATGAAAAAGCTCCTGGGATTTTTGGGACGCATGCCGGGATTTATCTTGTGCGGCGATTTCAACGCGCCGCGCGGCGGCGAAATTTTTTCGATGCTGGCGGAAAAATACCAGGACAACATTCCGCGGGAATATCTTTCCAGTTTAGATCCGACACTCCACAAGCTCAAAGACGGCAAACAGCTCATGGTTGATGGGCTTTTTATGACCACTGGTTACCAGGCGCACGAAGTAAAACTCACCGAAGGCGTAAGCGACCATAAAGCTGTAACCGCCTTGATTTCTAAGCGAGAGTAATTATACTTTTCGGTATGGCAAAAAAAACACGGGTAGGCATTCTTTTTGGCGGCAAATCGGCGGAGCATGAAGTTTCTCTGCGTTCCGCTAAAAATGTGGCCGACGCGATTCCCAAAGACAAATACGAGGTGGTGCTTATCGGTATTGATAAAAGTGGACGCTGGCTGCTCAATGATGCTTCAAATTTTCTATTAAGCAGCGCGGGCAATCCCATGCCGCGATTGAATGAAAACGGACAAAAGGTGGCTTTGATTCCCGAAAGTGCCGGGGAATTGACGGCTGTTTCGGCGGGCGGCCGCCCGGCGGCCGCCCGCGTCGATGTGGTTTTCCCGATTCTCCACGGTCCGATGGGGGAAGATGGCACGGTTCAGGGTCTTCTTAAACTCGCCGGCATCCCTTTCGTCGGCGCTGGCGTATTGGGTTCGGCGGTTGGCATGGACAAGGATGTAATGAAGCGACTTCTTCGCGATGCCGGCATTCCTATCGGAAAGTTTTTGACGTTTAATATGGGCGATCGAATCGATTTTCCCAAAATAAAAAAAGAACTGGGTTTTCCGATGTTCATTAAACCGGCAAACATGGGGTCATCGGTAGGCGTGTCAAAAGTGCGAAACCGGAAAGAGTTTGAAGCGGCGATTGCCGAAGCCTTTCTTTATGACAATAAAATTATCATTGAAAAAGAAATTGTCGGCCGTGAGCTGGAATGCGCGGTTTTGGGCAACGACAAGCCAATGGCCTCAATTCCCGGCGAAGTGATCGTGAAGTCTGATTTTTATTCTTACGATGCTAAATATATTGATGAAAATGGCGCAGTAATCCAGATTCCCGCGAAGTTACCTGGGGCGATTGTAAAAAAAGTGCAGGAGATGGCGGTCGAAACATTCAAGGTTCTAAATTGCGAGGGTTTAGGCCGTGTTGACATGTTTTTGACTAAAGGCGGAAAAATTTTCGTTAACGAGATCAACACCATTCCCGGTTTCACTTCAATCAGCATGTATCCGAAATTGTGGGAGGCGAGCGGCGTTTCTTATCCAAACCTAATCAGCCGACTTGTAGAGCTTGCTCTGGAGCGTTTTGAAAAGGAGTCAAAACTAAAAACTTCCAAATAGATGGATAAGGTTAAGGTGATTCTTATCCACGGTAATGGCGGCGGCTGGCCGAAGGAGAACTGGCTGCCGCCGGTCGCGAATAAGCTAAAGAAAATTCCGGGCTTGAAAGTTATTTTCCGGCAATTTCCCGACCCGGTTCTGGCAAGGGCAAAATACTGGCTCCCGTTTCTCCGCAAACTCGGCGCGGACGAGAACACGATTTTAGTCGGCCACTCTTCGGGCGCCATAGCGGCGATGCGTTACGCCGAGAAGCATAAAATTTTCGGTTCAATTCTGGTCGCAGCTTATCATACTGATCTCGGGATGCGCGAGGAAAAATTGAGCGGTTATTTCCGCAAACCCTGGCAGTGGAGTGCTATTCGCCAAAACCAGAAGTGGATCGCCCAGTTTTCTTCGGTTGACGACCCGTTTATTCCCATTCGCGAGGCGCGGTTCGTGGCTAAAAAGCTCAAGTCTGAATACCACGAATTCAAGCATGGCGGCCATTTTTCATCCTTTGACGGCAAGATAGACTTTCCGGAAATTATTGTTACAATAGATAGGAAGTTTAAACAATGGCAAAAAAGGCGCCGACCAATGTCAAAGATTTAACAAAAGAACCGCCGCGCAGTCCGCACGAACGACTCGGTGGTTTTGTCATTTTGCCGCGCACGATAGACAAGTGCCGCGCTTTGCTTGCGGGCAAAAATGGCGAGTATAAATTTAACTGCGGTTTGGACAGAATGTTTTTTGATTTTAAAGGGATTGACGCCGAAGCGTTTCGGAAGTTGGCGGCAAGCGGCGCTTCGGACGAGGAAATTACCGATTGGGTTGAAGAAAACGGCGAACCGAAGAGCGAAGCCGATATAAAATTTTGGTCCGAAGAGTTCGAGCGGGAAAATTACAAGAATTCGGACGATCCGGAAGATAAAGAGTGGTTGGAAAAGCAAAACGCGCGTCTCGGTTTGCCGAAAGACGGCACGCTGTTTGATTATCTTGACGCTGATGATGAGGCAAGTTTTAAAAAATAATTTTAACAATATGAAATGGAATGTTGTGGCGACAAAAGAACAGGTGGAAAAAACAATAATTGCGCTCAAGAGCAAAAATATTGAGGCGGAGTTTGTGGCGACCGGCGCCGAAGCGAAGAAGCGGTTATTTGATATTTTGCCGGAAGGCGCGGAAGTGATGAGCATGACTTCAGTGACATTGGATACGATCGGCGT
>JAGWZX010000064.1 GCA_018968805.1 Patescibacteria group bacterium
CGGAACACAAACGTCCGGTATTTCTCTGGGGCCGCGACGGCGAAGGGTTGATCAAAGGTTCATGCCGCTCCGAGCGCGCCAATCTCGTCGAGCTTATGAGCAAAGTTAGACCCGGCGTTTTTTTGCAATTCGGCGGCCACGCCTTTTCCGGCGGCTTCACTGTGGCCAACGAAAAAATCCACATTCTTGAAGAAGAGCTGAACAGAGTTTATGAAATGACCATGAAAGAGGAGCCGGCCGCCGAGCAACTGGCAGACTGGGAATTGTTTCTCGATGACGTTAACTGGGGTGCTTGGAAGACGCTTGAAGCCCTCGCGCCGTTCGGCGAAGGCAACCCCAAGCCGCTTTTCATCTTGCATGACGTTGTTCCCAAATCTGTGCGTCATTTCGGCAAAGATAATAATCATTTGGAGCTTTCATTTGAAAAAACGGACGGCCGCAAACTTTCCGCCATTGCTTTCTTCAAGACCGCCGAAGATTGGGGAAGAGAAGTGGCGCCGGGCAAAGTTCTCGACCTTGTGGCCACCCTCGAAAAATCCACCTTCCGCAATTTTCCAGAGTTACGACTTCGCATTGTTGACATTCTATAGATATTATGATACTATTTCTAACAGTTCAGTATCTCCGGCTTTAAACCATAAAGCGCTTGCCCGACGGCGTCGTGGCTTGCGGCTGCTGCGATCCGGCGAGTGGCCGGGTTTGGTTCTTTCGGAGCGATCCGCGCTGCGAGTGCGTCGTCGACGGCTTTCGTGAGGCAATCCTTTTGCTTCAACTTTGAACCTTGTTCCCTTCTTCCCTCTGTTTCGCGTTGCGAGACGGGGGGATTTTTCATACAATGACGCTGTTGGCTGTGCAGGCGGTTAAATCCACTTTCCGCCATTTCCCCGAGTTGCGTTTAAGAATTGTTGATATTTTGTAGAAAAATATTTTAACGATTGACTTAGTATTTTAAGGGTGTATTTTAGGGTTTGGTTCTGCCCTAGGGATACGTCCCGAGGAGCGGAAGTTCACCACATAAACCCAATAAAAAGAAAGGCAAAGCATAGATATGGATACGTCCAAATTCTCATTGCGAGCTACGGCGGAAATAATTAAACCTCACCTCGAGCATTTGTCGTTCAAGAGATTGAAGGACTACTCGTCTTTCCGGACGGATTATGTAGGCGGTCCCAGATATGGACTTACATTTTGGGAAGGCCGTACTGTGGCGCCGATCAGCATCTCTCTCGATGACAGAGTTCACATGATACCCGTCAATCGGCGGGTGACGCTGCACCACTCTGGGGCGCGAGCGAGAAAAATTACCTACGACGAACTATTCGCGATGCGTTCGGACATTGGCGGTAGGCACCTGGAGTGGCTGGCTCGCCGAGCTGTCTTTGGCCCGGCGAATCAGACAACGCATTTTTCTTTTTATCTCGAATATGCGGAAATTTTCGAGGCGAGAGACGAATCACTGACGGCGCATCTCGATGTCCCGACCGATTTTCCAACAAGATTTTGGACCGCGATTATGTCGTGGGTGAATGAATCAAAGGAGGCTCGCCGTAAGGCACTGGATAGTCTCCAGGTTCTTAACGAGACGTGTAGGGCACAAATCGTCAAACCGGTTTTGGACAAAGATCCGGCCAAGGTTACAACTTGAATTCTGCGGCGTTCCGCGAGGGGCGTCTTTTCTTTTATCGGGTTATAATTCTTAAATCGTGAATCTTAAATCTGACAATGTGGTTGTTTTTACCGACGGCGCTTCGCGCGGCAATCCGGGACCGGGAGGGTGGGCCGCGATTATTATTTTCTCGGAGGAAAATAATAATCGCGGCCCACTGAAAGTTGAAAGTGAAAAGTTGAAAGTAGTAGAACTCGGCGGCCGTGCGGAACATACCACCAACAATCGCATGGAACTCTCTGCCGCCATTGAAGCTCTATCCTTTATAAAAAAAAATCAAGGTTCAACCTTGAATCTGGAAAAAGGTCGAACCTTGATTTTTTATAGTGATTCCAGTTATTTGATAAACGGCATTACCAAGTGGATTTTCGGTTGGCAGAAAAAGGGTTGGATAACCGCAGAGAAGAAGCCGGTCGAGAACCGCGATTTGTGGGAAGCTATTGCGGAACTGACGCAGAACTATGCAGAACGAACGCAGAGCAAGATAGAATGGCAGCTAGTCGGCGGACACGTCGGTTTTCCTGGCAACGAGCGATGCGATGAGATCGCGACGGCATTTGCCGACGGCAAAACGCCGACGCTATATATTGGCACTATGGAGCGTTATCCTATAAAAAATATTCTTGATATTTCTTTCGATGCGTCGAAAGAAACGGCGAAGCACAATAGTCGGGCGCGGATGCGGGCGAAAGCTTATTCGTATGTAAGCATGATTGACGGTGAAATCAAGATTCACAAGACCTGGGCCGAATGCGAAGCGCGAGTGAGAGGTATTCGCGGCGCGAAATACAAGAAAGCGATCAGCGTCGAAGATGAACTCGGTATCGTCGCCGCATTTCGACAGGAGACATGAACAATAAAGTCATCGCGGTTTTGATCGGTGGTTTCGCCGGCGGCGTTACTTTCGCGTCGTTCGTTGATTTTGGCTGGCCGTTTGCGCTGTTTCTGGCCGTTGTCGCTTTTGCACTGGTGCTCGGAGGAAGGGTTGCGGCGGGGCAAACTGCGTTTGCCCCGCCGCTTCTTATTGTTTTCATTTTCGCTTTCGCCTTCGGCGTTCTCCGTCTTAATCTGTCGGACACTCACACCTTTGATCCCGTTTTGGAGAATCATTTGGGAAGCCAGGTGACGCTCATCGGTACTGTCGAAGGTGAACCTGATGAAAGGGAAACTTCCACCCGTCTTAACGTTTCCGTCAGAACCTTGAGAGACAACGGAAAAGATTTGCCAGTTAATATGAAAGTGCTGGCTGTCGTGCCTGTTTATCCTAAGTTCAACTATGGCGATAATATCGAGGTTAAAGGGCTTTTGGATAAGCCGCAGAATTTTTCTGACCCGGCCGGAAAAATTTTTGATTACCGCGCCTATCTGGCCGTTTCCGGAATTCGTTATGAAATAAGCCGTGCCAGCGCCAGGTTTCTTGATGCCGGCTATGGCAACGTGGTTGTCGCCGGACTGTTTTCCTTCAAACGTTTCTTCTTGAGTAAAATCAGCGCCTTAATACCCGAACCGCACGCTTCGCTTCTGGGCGGACTCATTGTGGGGGCGAAACGTTCGCTCGGCCAGAATCTTTTAGACGATTTCCGGCGTGCCGGAGTGATTCATGTTGTGGTTCTTTCCGGATATAACATTACGATTGTCGCCGAAGCCGTCATGAAATTTTTCGGTTTCTTCCTGCCGCGGTTTTTCGGCCAGGCTTTCGGCGCTTTGGGCATTGTCCTTTTTGCCATTATGACCGGCGGTTCGGCCACGGTCGTTCGCGCCAGCCTTATGGCCTTGCTGGTTATTTTTGCAAGGGCCGTCAGTCGCAAGTACGACATCGTGCGCGCGCTTTTCCTCGCCGGTTTTCTTATGGTCATGCAAAATCCTAAAATACTGATCTTCGATTCGTCATTTCAGTTGAGTTTCATGTCCACTCTTGCTCTTATTTATGTTTCGCCGCTTATTGAAAAACACCTGAAGTTCGTTCCGGAAAAATTCGGCATACGTTCGGTAGTTACGGCCACTCTTTCCACGCAAATTTTTGTCTTACCGCTTCTTCTTTACAAAATGGGGGAGTTAAGCACGGTCGCTTTGCCGGTCAATCTCTTGATTTTGTCTATCGTTCCGGCCACTATGCTTTTCGGTTTTTTGGCCGGCAGTGTCGGGCTGGTGTCGTTAGTTATGGCTTTTCCATTCGCCGCGATTTCTTACGGTCTTCTGGCCTACGAATTGGCGGTGGTGGAATTTTTCTCGCACCTGCCTTTTGCCGCTTTCGCTATGAGCGTTCCATTGTGGTTAATGCTTCTTTGGTACGGCGCCTACGCGATCATCTTCCGGCGATTAAGAGGCGGTAAACCGGCCCCGGCAATTCCTTATGCCGGCATCTCATAACACGAACGGCGCGCGCGCCGTTCGTGTTATGA
>JAGWZX010000065.1 GCA_018968805.1 Patescibacteria group bacterium
TTCGGCCCGAACACGCTCTCCAAAAAACGCGGCGGTTTCGTGAAAAAAATCTTGCTGTGGGCCCTGTCACCGATTTCCCTGATGCTTCTTGCGACTGCTTTCTTTTCCCTCTATCTCGGCAAGGCGGCTGATTTTTGGATCATTCTATTCCTGTTCTTCTCCAACTACGCCATCAGTGTCTGGCACGAACACAAAGCCGATCATTCCATAGAACAGCTGGAAGAAAAACTGACCATCAGGGTAAAAGTCTTGCGGGATGGTGTCTGGAAAACTCTTGACTCCGCTCTTCTTGTGCCGGGCGACATCGTGGAATTGCGGGTCGGTTCCGTCGTGCCCGCTGACGCTAAAATCATCGCGAGTAAAAATCTGTCCATCAACGAGTCGGTGCTCTCCGGCGAATCTTTACCGAAAGAGAAGCGCGATAACGACACGGCATTCTCCGGCTCGTTCGTCACCACCGGTTCGGCCACAGCTGAAATCACCGCCACCGGCAAAAACACTTACTTCGGACAAACGACCATGACTATTGAACGGATGCCGCGCAAGAGCGCTCTTGAGAAGGATATTCTGTCCATTTCCGAATTTATCTCCGTTGTCAGTGTCATCGTTATTACCGTATTGACGATAATTCTAGTCTTGGCGAACGCGCCGTGGCGCGACACGGTTGTCCTTGATTTAAGCCTGCTGATCGCCGGCGTGCCGGTCGCGCTTCCTACAGTAATGAGCCTCATCATCTCAATCGGCGTGTTTGAACTTTCAAAAAAGAACGTGGTCGTCCGACGTTTGGCTTCGCTTGAAGACTTGGCTAACGTTAATCTTCTGCTTTCCGATAAAACCGGCACGCTGACCGAAAACAAAATCCGCGTTGAGAAAATCGTTCCGTTCGTCAATCTGCCGGAAAAAGACATCATGACCATGGCGCTCGCCGCCGCGCCCGACCCGGACAACAATCCGATTGACGGCGCCATCAGTGAAAAGGCCCGCGTCTTGGGCGCGGCGGCGCCGGAAATTTACGACTTCATTCCCGGCGATTCGGAACGCAAACGCAGCACCGCGGTGATAGCCGCGCAAGACAAACGCCAAACCGTCTCCTTGGGCGCGCCGCAGGTGATCGCCGGACTCTGCGCGCTGTCTTCCGCCACCCGACAGAAACTGGACAAGGCGGTCGCCCTTGCGGCGCGGGACGGTTATCGCGCGATGACAATTGCGAGAAATCCCGATGGCGCCACGGAAACAAACATGGAAATAATCGCGCTCATTCTCATGGCCGACAGCCTCAGACCGGACGCCGGCGCGACAATCCGGTTTATGAATCAAAACGGCATCGCCGTTAAAATGGTCACTGGTGACAATATTGAGATCGCCAGAAAAATCGCTTCGGAGCTCCGGCTCCAAGGGCCGATTTGCGGCCGTGATTGCGTCAACGACGCCGCGCTCGCCGAGAAATTCCCCGCCGCCGCGGGTTTTGCCGAAGTTCTGCCCAAGGACAAATTCGCTCTCGTGGAATTCGCCCGCAAATCAAGCGGCAGCGTCGTGGCCGTAACCGGCGACGGCGTCAACGATCTGCCGGCGGTGAAAGCGGCGGACGTCGGTTTTGCCGTAAAGAACGCCGTCGATGCGCTTAAAGGCAGCGCCGACATCGTCTTGCTGTCGGCCGGTATCGCCGTTATTCGCGACGCCATCGTGGAAGCCCGTAAAGTTTTCACCCGCCTCTATAATTATTCGCTTTATCGCATCTCCGAAAGCTTCCGTGTCATTATCACCATCGCCGTAATCGGTATATTGTATAAAACTTATCCGCTCACACCCGTTCAACTGATCGTCTTGGCTTTTTTAAACGATGTGCCGATTGTTTCGCTTGCTTTTGACAAGGTCGAACACTTCCAAAAGCCGGCCAAAATTGACTCCCGGGAACGATTCACCATAAGCACGCTTTTCGGCCTAACCGGCGTCGCCAACAGTCTCATCTTGTTCTTCCTTGCCAAAAACTTTTTCCACTTATCGTGGCCGATCATTGAAACGATGTTTTTCCTCAAACTGACGATTTCCGGCCACATGCTTATTTACGTCGCCCACACAAGAGAACGCTGGTTTAAATTCCTGCCATCAAAACAGGTAATTTGGGCGACGACTTTGACCCAGGGCCTGGCCACCTTGCTCGCCTTCTTCGGTATTTTCACTGAACCGATTTCCCTGTCGCTTATTCTATTCGTATGGATCTGGGCGTTTTTCTGGATGCAAATTTCCGAACTCATGAAGGATTTGCGAGATCGGCTGTTTGTTCAATCTTAAATTAAACGGCTGGTTTCTTTTCACTTCAAACTTTATCCTTTATACTGCTTGTTGCATGACTACCGAGATCACCCTCGCCAAAAGACGCCGCATCTTCAAAGCGATCTATATGATCGGTTTCTTCTTCGGTTTGGCCAACGCCGTGCCGGCTTATATCAGTTCTGAATTTCTGGCCCAGTACGCGGGTACTAAAACGGTGGGGCTTGTCTTCATCGCCTCGGCGATAGTCACGCTGGCTATCTTTTCCGTCATCGGCCGGCTTCTGAAAAAATACGGCGACTTCGCCGTGGCAACTTTTCTTGCCGCCTTAGCCATTCTAGCTCTGCTCGGATTGGTATTGCTTAATAATCCGTGGCTGATTTTCCTCCTGTACATAATTTACAGCGTAAGCGGTTCCATCTTATATTTCAGTCTGGATATCTTTCTGGTCACCAATTTAACCGAGAACATCACCGGCACGGTGCGCGGCTCATTCATGAGCATTTACAACTCGGCCTGGATTATGGCGCCCATCATCGCCGGCCTTATTATGGCCACCGGCAATTACCGTTATGTCTTTCTGGCCTCGCTCATCGTCTTTGTGCCGATTTTGTCGCTCATACGGGAAAGTTTTGGCCACTTCAAAGATTCTCCCTACCGCAACGTCTCAATTGTAAAAATCGTGCGCACCCTGCCGCGCCACCAAAGCACGTACAAAATCCTGGCTTCTAATTTTCTCTTGCAATTCTTTTATTCCTGGATGATTATCTATACCCCCATTTACTTGCATACTTATCTTGGTTTTAGCTGGGTTGCCGTAGGCATAATGTTCACGGTGATGCTTCTGCCTTTCGCCCTTCTGGAAGCGCCGCTCGGCCGACTCGCCGACACGCGTTTCGGCGAAAAGGAGATGCTCTCCATCGGTTTTGTTATCGCCGCGCTCACCACCGCCGCGCTATCGTTCATCACGATGCCGATTTTCCTGCTATGGACGGCGGGACTCTTGGCCACCCGCATCGGCGCCTCAACCATCGAGATTATGAACGAAACATATTTCTTCAAGAAAAACCAGGAAAGCCACCCTGAGATCATCGGCCTCTTCAGGATGACCGGCCCTCTTGCTTACATCGTAGCCGCGTTTGTCGCCACCATTCTCCTGCAGTTCATAGATTACCGATACCTTTTTCTCGTCCTTGGTTTTATCATGCTCTGGGGATTGCGCTACAGTCTGACTCTGAAAGACACTTTGTGATCACATGATTCCGTTTTCCTTGAGAAAAATTTCAATGGCCGCCGCGTCGGTGTCGGCAAGAATCGCTCCGCCGAGGTCAATGGTCGGCGTTTTAGTTTGGCCGCTTTTTTTCTGAAGTTCTAGAAAAAACTGCGGATTGCCCAGAACTTCCCGCTCTTCAAATTCCACGTCGCGCTTGCGCAAAAACTCAAGCGCCTCGCGGCACCACGGACAGCCGGTTTTGGTGTAGATGATAAGAGTCATATTTTTTTCGCTACCATGGCAAGAAATAACGGAAACTCTCTTCGGGCTTTGTTTTCGGCGGTAGCGCGGAGGCCGGGCAGGCTTTTTTTGTCGGAAACCCATTCTTCAAGCCGAGTCACCGCGAACCCGGCTTTTCCAAACGCTTTGAAATAAAACTGGAGCGGCCGATGGAAAGAAATTGTGGATGTGGAATTTTTGACGCCGGGGTGAACCGCGATCGCGGCGCTGGATTCGGAAATGTATTCGTCAATGCGGCGATATTGGATCTTCTTTTCTTC
>JAGWZX010000066.1 GCA_018968805.1 Patescibacteria group bacterium
TTACAACAGCAACATGGCTTATCAGCGCAGCATGCAGGACCTGGTGAACGCCAAAACTCTTGCCGCAGTCCCCGCTTCGCCGGGTGGAGATACGTACCATTATTACAATTATGGCGACCCGAGCGGCGGTGACGGCGGGGCGACGTTTTATTCAGCGCTTGAACAACATTCATCGCAGGGTGCGGGCGGGAGCGGTTCGGTAAATTCTAGCGGCAATGCCATTGTTTCCACCCAGCCTTCCGGCATTCCGACTATCGCCATCACCAGTCCGGCAAGCGGCGTTACGTTAACTCGCGGCCAGACGGCGCAATTAAGCTGGACCGCGAGCGGCACAGCTACCCAATCATTTGACGTGACATTCAAACCAAGTTGGGCCATGGCTTGCGCCGACATCGGGTCCTGCCAACAACCGGCCACTGTCGCCGTAGTGACAAACTATTCCGGAACCTCTTACAGTTGGACCGCTACCGCCCCGCAAGACGGCACTTATTCTTTTAATGTCTGCTTCTCCGGCTCCACGACTTGCGGCACTGTTTCAAATATTTCCATTACGACTTCATGCCCCGCCGGTTATCAGCCGAACGGTAATGGCGGATGCGAGGGTGTGCCAGCGATAACGGCAAGTTCAATCCCATCAACGGTCCAGGCGGGACAGTCGACAAATTTCTCTTGGACCGCGTATGATCTGGACGGCGACCAATTATACTTCTATTTTAACTGGGGGGAGGGGGCGGGTTGGGGTTATGACTCGTCCGGCGGCACATGGCAAGCGCCGGTTGGCGTAACAGAACAGCGCGGCATCGGAGCGGTCTTTACCAGAGCGCATACATTCAGCAACCCGGGCACCTACACGGTGCAAATACAGGTGCAAGATTATCACGGCGGCAGCGTTGTCCAATCGTACACGGTAAACGTCATAAGCTGTCCGTCCGGCCAGACGCCGAACAATTCAGGCGTCTGCGTCTCGCCCACGCTGACTGTTAGTTCCATTTCCGGTCAGGTTGAACTTCAGGGCTTTGTCGGAACGGGAACAACGCCGCCTCACACCAGAAGCGTTGTGTTTGTGGCAACTGACAACACCGGCGCTAATGCAAACGTTCTTAAGACATGGACCGTTCCCCTTACGAACAGTTCCGGCGACACTTTCAATTTCACCTTGACGGATGTTCCGGGAAACACGGCCGCTTTGAGCGCGAAGACAGATTGGACTTTGCGCAAAAAATTACCTGTAACTTTTGCCAACAATCAGGCCGCAGTTAATTTCACCGGGACCAGTATGCTCCTGGGAGGCGACTTGGACGGATCAAATGTGATAGACAATGCCGATTACACTATCTTGCAAAATAACTGGGCCACCAACAATGCCGTGGCGGATATTACTGGCGACGGATTTGTGGCGTTATCTGATTACAATTTGATGCGAATTAATTTTGGAGCGACAGGTGATCCCCAGTAAGCGCTCGCTCGCATCGATATTGACTTGTAAATAAAAGGTTTTAAAGCGGCGGCCATTCACCCCCGGCCGCCGCTTTAAAAAACTTGCTAACGGGCGGTTTTCGTGTATAATTCTCTAACTGCCTGTTCCGCCTGCGGCGGAATGCTTAAAGCCAAGGCAATTAATTAAACTGCGCGGAAGTAACCTTGCGTCACGGGACACGAGCCTCCGCCGATAATTTACAACATGAATAAAGACGACGCGGCGAATGCGCTGAAGGAAGCCGCCGATTTAATTGATATTACCTCCCAAAGCGCGCAGGTTAAAACCGCAAAAGATTCCGAGAAGAAGGAAACCCTGATGGGAATGCTCGTTAAAGAGAGCGCGGTCCCGCCTTCGCTTGGCGATCTGATTGAAGGCACAGTCTTAAATATTGAAAAAGCCAGGGTATTCATTGACCTGCCGCCTTTCGGCACTGGTCTTATTTATGGCCGTGAATACCTCAACGCTCGCGATGTCATTAAAAAAGTCTCCATCGGCGACAAAATTTCCGCCAAAGTAGTAAGTATAGAAAACCCTGACGGCTACATAGAACTCTCGCTGAAAGAAGCCCGCCAGGCCATGATCTGGGGCGAAGCTGAAACCGCTATCCGAGACAAGAAAGTCATTGACCTTAACATAAAAGAAGCGAATAAGGGCGGCCTTATCCTTGAATGGCAAGGCATTCCCGGCTTCTTGCCGGCTTCCCAGCTAAAAACCGAACACTACCCTCGCGTGGAAGACGGCGACAAGGATAAAATCCTTGAAGAATTGCGCAAGCTCGTAGGAGAGAAAATTTCCGTTTCGGTCATTTCGGCAAACCCCAAAGAAGGAAAGCTCATTTTTTCGGAAAAAAGTTCCGAAACCAAGGACAAAGAAAAAATTGTCGGCAAATATACCGTTGGCGATGAAGTCGGGGGCGAGATTACAGGTATCGTTGACTTCGGCGCGTTCGTCAAAATTGAGGAGGGTTTAGAGGGTTTGGTTCACATTTCCGAAATTGACTGGGGGCTTGTCGAGAACCCGCGGTTATTCCTAAAAGTTGGCGACAAAGTCAAGGTCAAAATCATAGAAATAAAAGACGGCAAAATTTCCTTATCTATAAAAGCGCTCAAACCTAATCCTTGGATTGAAGCCGCTAAGAAATACAAGAGAGGCGACGCGGTCAAAGGCGTCATTATTAAATTCAATAAGCACGGCGCTTTGGCCTCGATTGAGGAAGGCGTGGCCGGCCTGGTGCATGTTTCGGAATTCGGCACCGATGCCAAACTGCGCGCCAATCTGGAGCTGGGCAAAACCTACACGTTCAAAATCAACCTTTTCGACGCTAAGGAACAAAAAATGGCGCTGTCGTTTGCAGGGGAAAAAAAGTAAAGGCCGCTCGTGCTTTGTCTTGAAAAAACACGAAAATTTTCTGCTGAAAATTTTCTCTGGTCACGGATATTCGCCTGCCGGCGAATTCAGCGACCCCGACTCGCCCGCCAAGCGGACTCCGTCTTTCTAATACTCCGAGTATTCGCATTAGAACGCCGCCAGTCGCGGCTACCAAGGTTTTTCAAGACAAAGCGCTCGCTCTGAGAGAGGCTCCCGATTAAGATTATTGATAACAAATCTTAGACTTGAGAGAGGGAGCGGTGTTTGTTTTGTCATGACTTTTAACTTTGCACTTTCAACTTTTATTGAATTCCCCCATCGCCTTTTCCCTACCCTCCGCCACGATCATCGCCAACGCTTCCGAAACTTTTTTCGCCATTTTTTTGAATTCGGCAAGTTCGGCCGGCTTGAATTTCGCCAAGATGAACTTGTTAACCGCTTCTTCGCCATGCGGCTTCTTCGCCACTCCTTTTGGCGTAGCCGGACTAATGCCGACTCTCACGCGAATAAAACCTTCCGTGCCGACTGCTTTGATAACCGACTCGACGCCTCGGTGGCCGCCGGAACTTTTATTAAAAGAAATTTTGAACGTACCGAAAGGTAAATCAAGATCATCATGCACCAATACGAGGCTCTCAAGTTCAATTCGCTTTTCCTTTCCTTTTCCTATTATTTTCGCCTTCAAATCTTTTAGCTGGCCGACGGCTTGTCCGGACCGATTCATGAAAGTGTCCGGCATGACAAGCGCAACCTTTTGTGTGCCGATTTTTCCTTCAGCTATTTGCGATTTCAGCTTCACGTCTTCTCGCCATCCTGAAAACCCTTCCTTGGAGCGCGATACTTCAAGTATCATCCGACCGGTATTGTGACGGGTGTTATCATATTCAACACCCGGGTTGCCGAGACCAACGATATAAAACATAAAATTTTTACATGAGCCTTTATAAGGGACTCCCGGCGTCCGAATTTCAATTATATCAGTTTAAATTTTATACTAAAATAAAACTTATTCTTGAAAACACAAGATCCCCTTGTGTCAAACAGCGCTTGGTACTAAAATTTAACGAATGAACGGCGAACAAAAAAATTCCGACCATCCGGAGCGCATCCCCGACGGAAAATCGGAACCGCAAGCGGGTTCATGGCGCGATATTTTCAAGTTCGTCA
>JAGWZX010000067.1 GCA_018968805.1 Patescibacteria group bacterium
TGGAAAACTCCGGTGGTTCATCCGCCGGCCAGTCAAGCTCACTTTTACCGTCTGCCGATGCAACTGGGTGGAACTGGTAAAGATTGACACTGACCCGATATCGCTCTGGCACTGTCTTTGGGTTAAGTTCTTCAAGAAAGATCAATACGTTCTGGATGACCAGCGGCTCAGTGACGCCGTCAGGCACAAAATCCGCCAGCTTTATCTGTCAGGTTGCCCGAGTGTCAAACTCGACCCGCAGGCCACCGACACGCCCCCTTTGTCATTGTCTGCGCTGTTCACAGCGTACTTCGAAACCCTCTCGGACTTATTGAATTAGCAGATTGTTTTAACGCGTCGTTTCCATGACGCGTTTTTCTTTGAATTTTATTCGTTTTCAAAAACTTCAAAGAAGCCTCGGGGTTTGAAAATAAAGTTTGCCGCCCGTCCCGTCCCGAGACAGGAACGATCCCTCGGCAGACCTCGGCGGGGTTATTCCGCTGAAATTATTACCACAAATTCGCCGCGCGATTTTTCGGGATTATTTTGGAAGATTGCTAGCACATCCTCGGCCGAACCGGCAAGAATTTCTTCGTGAATTTTGGTCAATTCGCGGGCAATTGTGATTTTTTTATCCGGCGCGTGTTTCCGAAGCGATTCCAGAGTCTTGATAATTCGGTGAGGTGATTCGTAAAACACGGCGGTTCTTTTTAATTCGGCAATTTCTTTGAAAATCGTCTGCCGGCCTTTTTTGTGCGGCAAAAAACCGTAAAAAATAAATTCGTCGGTCGGAATGCCTGAAATAGATAATGCCGCCGTCAAAGCCGACGGCCCCGGTATGGAAATTATTTCCGCTTCCGGCAGACGCACGCGCGCCTCATGGACCAGGGCAACGCCGGGATCGGAAATACCCGGCGTGCCGGCGTCAGAAATTAACGCGACATTCTTCCCTGCTTCCAACAGTTCAATTATTTTTTCAGTTTTTCCTTGATTGCTCTGAGCATGAAAACTATCTGTCAGTTTATCTATTTTGTAATGATTCAAAAGTTTTTTTCCTTCTCTCGTATCCTCGCAAAAAATCATATCGACTTCCCCGAGTACGCGAAGAGCGCGAAGAGTGATGTCTTCAAAATTGCCGATTGGGGTAGCGACAATAAACAATTTTCCTTTTTTTCCAAACTCAATCATGCTTGTTTTTTTATTCTAATGTTCTTAAGAACTTCAGAACATTTATGGCTCTCGGCGTCAGTTTATGCCTAATAGAAACGCTATCTGATCGCTTGAGTAGCAAACCGGCAATAGTCAGCCGCCTCAAGTGGTCAGCAGAAGTTTTATAATTTATATTAAGTGCACTAGAAATTTCCTCAGCGGAAAGCTCCGGCTCACTTTCGACCAGCTCTAACATTTCAATTCGGCGATAGTTGGCAAAACCTCGCACTAATCTTTCCAAAGTTCTATGGTTTTTTATTTTCTTAAATTTTTTTTCCATCGTTTCCTTTTTTATATTCTAATGTTCTCAAGAATATTAGAATATATTATCTGAAAAAACTTGCAATGTAAAGTTCTAGGTACTGATAGTTAACGCGACTTTATAGATATCACCGGCGCCGATTGTAATAATAATGTCTCCTTTCTTGCTCACTAAATTTAAAAAATCAGCCAAAATATTCAATGGCGTCACATATTGAACAGATTTTCCGGGATAATTTTCTTTTATCTTTGCTGCCAAAATTTCCGAAGAAATTGTCTGATCAGGCGCTTCGCGTGCGGGAAAAATCGGCACTAAAACTATCTGGTCGGCGGCGGCAAAAGAACCGGCGAGTTCTTTAAGGAGTGTTTTGGTCCTGGAATATAGATGGGGTTGAAATACGGCTATTATTCGTTTTTTGGGAAATAGTTCTCGAGCACCCTGAAGAAGCGCTCGAATTTTTTGCGGATTATGGGCGTAATCGTCGTAAACAAGCGCGCCGTTCTTGGTCTTGCCAAGATATTCAAAACGCCGCCATGTGCCGGAAAATTCACTAAGCGAATGCAAGGCTTGTTCTTGCGGCACGCCGAGAAAAGCGGCCACTGTCAACGCCGCTCGCGCGTTTTGGCGGTTATGTTCGCCTGGAAATTTAAGACGCAAGTCTTTAAGAAGCAGCGAGCCGTAATCTAAAACCGAAGCGCGGGCGGCGGAAAGAACCGGCGTGACATTTTGCAGAGAAAGATTGGTAACGATGGCGCCGTCTTCAGGCACCCTGGCGACAAGCGCGGCAAAGGCCTCCTGGATATCTCCGATATCGCGGAAATAATCCAGATGGTCTTCGTCGATATTAGTGATAACCAGAATACGCGGCGTAACTTCTAAAAACTTCCGCTGATACTCATCAACCTCAACCACCAAATACCGGCTTTTTCCGGCGACAAAATTAGAGTTGGTTTCTTTTAGCAGACTGCCGATAATCACCGTCGGATCCATTCCGGCGTCCATAAGAATTTTGGCGGTCATAGCCGTAGTGGTCGTTTTGCCGTGCGTGCCGGAGACGGCAATCGTAAATTTATCTTTCGACACAAGCGAGAGCGCTTCGGCGTACGAAATCGCCGGTATCGCGGAGGTCCTCAATTTTTTATGAAAAGCGGGATCAGCCACTTCGATGGCGGTGCTGTAAACCACGAGGTCAGTGCCGGTGGGAATGTCGGAAACATCTTGGCCGGCGGTGAAAGCCACGCCGAGTTTTCGCAGATCATCAATCAGCGCGGAACCAGCGACATCCGAACCGCTCACGCGCTTCCCCTCCGCGATAAACATCCGCGCGATGGCTGATAACCCGATACCGCCGACTCCGAAGAAATGCGCCTGTTTGATTTCAGAAAGATTTACTTCTCTCATAATGCTATTATGCCCGAGTTAAACCAAGGAGCAAGGACTACAAGGACTTAATCAGCTTTACAAACTGCTCTCCCCGGTCGTATTCATTATCGAACATGCCAAATGAAGCAAACGCGGGCGAGAAAAGCACGATGTCGCCGGCGGTCGCGGCCGCCTTCGCGGCCGCGACCGCTTCCGGAAGTGAATCGTAAACCTGCTTATCAGGTGCCTCGGCACGGAGGCGATCCGTGCCCGTTCCCGCGATAAGTAACACTTCTTTTGCATGCGCGTGCACTGCCTCCCGAAGTGCCCCCATGTCAAGCCGCTTATCCGCGCCGCCGATGATAAGAACCACGTTTTGTTTTCCCAGAGGATCGAGCGCCGAAAGTGCCGCCACAGTCGCCTCTGGTGTAGTCGCCGTCGTATCGTTGTAATACTGCACACCATTTACTTTCCCCACAAGCTCGAGCCGGCCTTGGACGCCTGCGAAATTTTCGAGGACTTCTCTGATGGCCGCTTCGGGAATCTTGAGCGCCCGCGCCGCGGCGAGAGCACAGGCGGCATTAGCGCGATTGTGTTCGCCGGGCACTTTCAAACGCCAATCGGCCGGCAAATCCGCGGCGCGGGCGCTCAAGGCGGTTTTGGGGAGCGGCGCTCCCCAAAACCGCCTAGCCGCCTCCGGAATCCCCTCTCCCGCCACCAACGCGTCGCCAACCTTTTGGTATTTAAAAATATTGGCTTTATCGGCAAAATAAGCCCGCATGTCATTTTTATAGTAGTTCATATGGTCGGGATAAAAAGTCGTGAACACCGCAACGGGTGGGCTCATTTTCGCCTCACCGAATCCTTGGAGTTGCCACGAATCCAGTTCCATCACTACATAATCTCCCGGCTTAACTTTTTTAAGAAGCGGCAAAGTCGCGGTATCTTTGATGTTGCCGGCCAAAAAAACTCTCGGTGCCTTAGAGGTCAGACCTCTCTTGCCATCTTGAGGTCTGACCTCTAAAAACTTCTTCACAATTTCATAAATCATCATCGTCGTCGTGGTCTTGCCGCGTGTTCCG
>JAGWZX010000068.1 GCA_018968805.1 Patescibacteria group bacterium
CGGTAATCGGATAAGCCACTTCTGACAAATCGCAATCGCTCGAAAGAAGCGCCGCCACCGGAATGCCTATTTTCCGGGCTTCGGCCACGGCGGTCTTTTCGTGCCTGGAGTCAATGACAAACAACGCTTTCGGCAGTTCTTTCATCGGAATGAGGCCGGAGAAAAAACGTTCAAGGTTCTTGATCTCGCGGTCAATCAAAAGTTGTTCCTTCTTGGTGTACTTGGTCAATTCGCCTTTCTCGCGTTTCTCCGTCAAATCGAGAAACTTCTCCACTCTGGAACGAATCTGCTTGAAATTGGTGAGAGTGCCGCCGATCCAGCGGCCCGCGACATAGGGCATTCCGATAGAGACAGCGGCATTCTTGATCGCGTCCCGCGCTTCGTTTTTGCCGCCAACGAATAAAATCATTTTTCCCTCTCTGCCGAGAGTTTTAACGTAATCAAGAGTCTTTTCCAAGAGTCCGGCCGTTTTTTCCAAATCAAAAATTTCCACCCGGTTCTTTACGCCAAACATGAAAGGCGCGACGGTTGGATGCCTGCGGCCGCGCGCAAAACCGAAATGCGCTCCGGCCGCGAACATGGCGCGCACCGTGGCATCGTCTTTAGCGCTGTATGACTTTGTTTCTTCCGTCATTGTAATCATTAATACACGCGAGATTGGAAGTCTAACAGAAAATCCTTTACGGCGCAACTGCCTTGCGGTGGCAAAGATGGAAGAAACGGCGGTAAACGCCCGCTTGCAATCACTTGGAATTTTCCTGTTTATCGGTCAACGCCTGCAAGGCGTCGATAATCGGCTCAAGGCGCCCCTCAAAAATCTGCGGCAGATTATGCCAAGATTCTTTGATACGGTGATCCGTTACGCGGTCTTGCAAAACGTTATACGTGCGGATCTTTTCCGAGCGGTCGCCGGTGCCAATTTGGTTTTTGCGTTCCCCCGCATATTTTTTTGCCTCTTCCTCTTCCTTCATTGCCTGAATTTTGGCCGCCAAAATCACCATAGCCTTGTCGCGGTTCTTCTGCTGGCTGCGTTCGGATGTGCAACGCACGTCAATACCGGTCGGTTTGTGAATGAGCCGAACCGCCGTTTCCACTTTGTTTACGTTTTGGCCTCCGGCGCCGCCCGAACGGGAAAATTCCATCTCAATATCGGCTGGATTGATTTCCACCGTAACTTTTTTACGCAACGGCAGAATAGCCACCGAGGCCGTCGATGTGTGCACCCTGCCGGTTTTCTCGGTGGCCGGCACGCGCTGAATGCGATGCACGCCCGTTTCCAAACGCAATGCCCCGTAGACATCCTTGCCGGAAATTTCAAACGAAGCTTCCTTATAACCGCCGAGCGAACTTCGCGATTCATCCAGGAGTTTCCACAGCCAACCCGCCGACTCGGCGTACTTTTTATACATCATCGCCAACTCCTCGGCGAATAAAGCCGCTTCTTCACCTCCCGCGCCGGCACGGACCTCCAATACCACGGCATTGGCTCTATCGGGAGATTCCTCAAGAGCTTCGTCGGCCTTTACGAGCGCTTCCATTTGATTCCAAAGCTCTTTAGTTTCAGTCCTGATGCTTCCGAGCTCATCGTCGGCCATTTCCCTGTAACCCTGCTCCTTTTCAGCCAAATCCAAAAGCGTTCGTTCTTCTTTCAAAAGAGCTTCGTAACGTTCCGCGAGATAAGCGGTCTTGGGATTTTTTTTGAATTGCTCAAGCGACATGGATATACGCAAAGAAAAACACGGCACGGACAATTCCTGCCGAACGGAACGATTTTTATTTCTTATCCGATTTTTCGATCGGTTTAGCTTTGCCTTTGGCGGCGCGGGCCTTGAAACGCTCCACGCGGCCGGCGGTATCAATAACTTTGTCGCCTCCGGTGTAAAACGGATGGCAGGCGCTGCAAATTTCCACCTCTATTTTTTCTTTGGTGGAGCCGATAGTGAATGTATTGCCGCAGGCGCATTTGACTGTGGCATTCTGGTAGTATTTGGGATGAATGTCCGCTTTCATGACAGGCCAAGGGTATCACGAGGCGTAATAAAATGCAAAATGAATCGCTTTCGGCCGCTAATTGCTACCGTTTAAGATATTAATCTGATCTTGATACTTTGTCGCAAAATCCATAACGTCGTCAGCGTAAAATTGATAGGCCTTCTTGTAAGCGTTTCTGCAACCCGCCAGATAACACAGCGCGGCATAACGCTCGGCTGAAACAGTCTGTTTGGCCGCGCCGCTATCAGTCAAATAGATTGACGCCGCCATAAACGCGTCGTTCGGATCCCAAGGATTGGGCGGGTTGTGACCGGTAGCGTCCGCTATCCGCGATTGATACAACACCCAAGTTGACGGCAGAAATTGGGCCGGCCCCATCGCTCCGCCATAACCGTACCAAGCTTTCTTTGAAACCGGCATACTGTCGGGGTTGAGACCGAGCGCGGAACAAATTTTCTGAAACGGAACGGTATCGCGCGGATCGGCCATATCCACTTGCCAATTGCCTGTGCCGACGTTCTCGCCTAGATTTGATTCTTCGGTAATAATACCTAGCAGAAACGCGGGACGAATACCGGTTTTTTCATTCGCCACTGTGGCCAATTGTAAAGCTTTCTCAAATGGAATGGCCGCCGATCCGGTAAGCGTGAATAATTCGCTTCGGATCTTGGCGGCGTTATTCTGACTGTCGGCAATTATCCGCTTATAGACGCTTTCCAAGCCCTTGGTCGCCGTGAGAATGTCTCTTTTCTGCGCTTGCTCTTCTTGGATGCGCTGCTTCTCCAATTGCTGCAGGGTCAGAAGCTGTTGCTGTTCGGTCTTTTGATCTTCAAGTTGCTGCTTTTGCGTTTCGGCCTGCGATTTGTTGTCGGCAATGATTGCCATTGATTGCTTTAGAGCCTGCTTCAGATCAGCAAACGGCTGAACATCGGCAAAAAATTCGGAGAGGGTTCTGCCCGACAATATCGTTTCGGCAAGCGAATATTTATCAAGCATATCAGTTTGTCGGATAAGCTCGGCAATTGACGTCTGCTCGTGAGTGATGGTGTCTCCGAGCTGTTGAATTAAAACGCCCTTCGTTGAAATACCGTCAGAAAGACTTTGGATGGTAATGGCCCGAGCTTTAATTGATAGTTCCGAACGATTGATTTGAGCGTTTAAAATGTCGACGTCGCGCTGAAGAGACTCTGACTGCTGCTCCTTGGAGGTAAGGATAGCCTGTTGGGCGTCAATCTGAGCTTGCAGAGAATTCAGTTCTTTTTGCAATTCCGCCCGCCGGGCGGCCACATCCGTAACGCTCTGGGCAAAACTGGAATGCACGGGAAACAAAAAAAATGCGCCGGCAAAAATCGCAAAAATAATGAGCGGAAATACCGAAAGGACGAGGCGTTTGCCGCATGCGGCCGGAATGCCCCGAGGATTTGCCTCGGGAATGAATGGTCGCACAGGAATATAAATCGTCCTGCGAGTGAGGAAGCGGACACCCGGATCTTCCCAAAGACCCTCCGCTTTCCGCCTCATGTTCCGCGCTTTCGGCGCGTAGACATATTGGCGGCAAACTTCATATTCGCCCCGGCGCATGAAGATCATTGTACTACATGGAGCGGTAACAAAAAAGAACCGCCTATCGGAGATTTGGTATCACAACGCCCCGCTCTATTTTTTTTCAGATTTTCCGGAGTTTTTATCTTCTTCCGCTTTCGGAGAAACCGCGTCGGCGCCTTCCTCCCCTTCTTTCGCCTCTTTGCCTTTCTTCTCAACTTCAATGGTAGAAAGATCCACAGGCTCGGCCGG
>JAGWZX010000069.1 GCA_018968805.1 Patescibacteria group bacterium
CATTCATCCCCGCCCGCTTGGCGGGCGGGGATGAATGGCCGCCTAATGGACAGGAGCGAGCGGAGCTCGCTCCTGTCCGACAAAGTTTCCCTGATGCCGCCCGCGGAATAACCACGCCGAGTCTTCCAGGGAACGGCTTGCCGCGGGAATGGGACGGGCGGCAAACTTTATTGTAAGCGGCCATAATGCGCCGCCGCTTATGTCAAACACTCGCTCGGTCTTGTCAACAGTGCTGTCGGAAAAACAATTTGCTAGTATTAAGGGAATTAAGATTCCGAAAGGTTGAGATGAAAAAACACAAATATATTTTCGTGATTGGTGGCGTGATGTCCGGCGTGGGCAAGGGTGTGGCCACGTCGGCTTTGGCGGCCTTGCTTCAGGACAAAGGTTTCGGCGTCAACACCATGAAGGTTGATCCGTACTTGAATGTGGACGCCGGCACGATGAATCCGACCGAGCACGGCGAAGTGTTCGTGCTTTCAAGCGGCTTGGAAACCGACCAGGATATGGGCAATTACGAGCGTTTTTTGGGGCGGGACCTCGGGCCGGAAGACTATATGACGAGCGGCATGGTTTACAAGCACGTCATCGAGAAGGAACGGGCGCTCGGTTATAAGGGCAAATTCGTGGAAGCCATTCCCCACGTAACCGATGAAATCCGCAGGCGCTTCCTGCTTTCCGCCGAAGCGAGTGGCTCGGATATTTCCGTGATTGAAATCGGCGGCACCATCGGCGATTACCAGAATGCCCTTTTCATCGAAGCGGCGCGCGTTTTGAAAATCAAAAATCCGGAAGATGTCATCTTCATTCTTGTTTCCTACCTGCCCGTGCCCGGCACTATCGGCGAGATGAAAACCCGGCCGACCCAGAATGCCATCCGCCAACTCAATTCCTACGGCGTCCAGCCGGACATCATCATCGCCCGCGGTCCGGAGGCGCTCGACCACAAGCGCAAGGAAAAAATCGCTTTTTCCTGCAGTGTGCCGGTGGACAATGTCATTTCTGCGCCGGACATCGAGAGCATTTACGAGGTGCCGGTCAATTTTGAAAAGGATAATCTGAGCGGCATTGTTCTCGGCTTGCTTCGTCTGAACCGCCGCCGCAAAAACGGCCTGAAAAAATGGAAAACTTTCGTTAATCGCCTCAAAGGAGCCGTCAAGGCAGTGCATATCGGCATTGTCGGCAAATATTTCGACACGGGCGATTTTATCCTATCCGACGCCTATATTTCCGTCATCGAAGCGGTCAAACATTCGGCGGCCAAGCTCGGGCTTAAACCGCGCTTGTCGTGGCTTAATGCCAAGGATTTCGAAGGGCCGAATGCCGATGTTTCTGCGCTCAAGAATTATGACGGCGTCATTGTACCCGGGGGATTTGGCGAGACCGGCATCGCTGGTAAGCTTGCCGCTATCCGTTTCGTACGAGAAAATAAAATTCCATATTTCGGCCTTTGCTATGGCATGCAGCTCGCGGTCATTGAATTCGCGAGGAATGTTCTGGGCATCAAAGACGCCCATACTTCCGAAATTGACCCCGGTACCGCCAATACCGTCATTGACATTATGCCCGACCAAAAGAAAATTATTGCCGAACAAAAGTATGGCGCGACCATGCGGCTCGGATCGTATCCGGCTCATCTGCAACCCGGCACGATTGCTCGAATGGCGTATGGCAAGGAAATTATTTCCGAGCGCCACCGCCATCGCTACGAAGTCAACCCGAAATACATCACCGATTTGGAAAAAGGCGGATTAGTGTTTTCCGGGCGTTCGCCTGACGGCGTTCTTATGGAAATCGCCGAACTGCCGCGCAAGAAACACCCGTTTTTTCTCGGCACCCAATTCCATCCGGAATTCCAGGCCCGGCCGCTTTCCCCGCACCCGCTGTTTACTGCGTTTCTCAAAGCCGCGGCCGCGCGCCGAAAACATTGAGGCGGGCTTCAATATAAAATGTCCAGTTATATCGGAATGGCGATGGCGTTTCTGGGGATGCTCTGTTGGGGTTTCGGCGATTTTTTGATTCAGAAATCCGCGCGCAAGCTCGGCGACTGGGAGACCCTCTTCGTCATTTGCGCGTTTGGCGCAGTTATTCTTCTGCCTTTCGTTTGGCGCGACTTGCCGGCGCTTTTCGGGAACGGGCGGGGGGTTTGGATTCTCTTTTTGTCCAGTCTCATTTTGTTCGTCGCCGCGCTTCTGGACTTCGAGGCGCTAAAGGAAGGCAAGCTCGCCGTGGTGGAGCCGATCTGGTCTTTCGAGGTGCCGGCCGCGGCGATTTTGGCGTTTGTCATTTTGGGCGAGCGCATCAGCTGGCTCCAGATAATTTTAATCACGCTTCTCATCGGGGGGACTTATCATGGTGTCCTTTCACAGAGTCCGGGCATCTTTCAAAAAATTACTGATGGAGCGGGGCGTAATTATCGCGTTCATCGCGGCCATCATGATGGGATCGGCCGATTTTTTCCTTGGCTGGGGCGCGCGAGCCACCGACCCTATCATGGCTAATTTCTTTCTCAATGTTTTTATCACAATCTGTAGCGCGATTTATCTTTTCGGCGCGGGGCGATTGCGCAGAACATTCAAGGATGCTCTGTCTTTCGGCCGGGTGCTTTTGCCTATGTCCATTTTCGACAATACCGCTTGGGTGTCATACGCCCTTGCCATGACCTTGGTGCCGATTGCCGTGGCTACCGCGCTTTCCGAAAGTTACATTATCGTCGTGGTGTCGCTCGGCCTGTTCGTCAATCACGAAAAGATCCAAACTCACCAGAAGGCGGGTCTGATTTTGGCAATTATTACCGCGATAACGCTCGCGGCGATTACTTGAAAAGGGAAGGCCCGTCCGCCGCGGCGGCGGACGGGCCTGTTTTCTAGTTGATTACAAATTCAAGTCGCGTATGATCTCCGCGTCGATAATCGGATCATCGGTTTCGCGAATCGCGCCGTAAATTCGGATGGTGTCGCCGGCGACAAAACGGTCCATTGAACTCGCTGTCCAATTTGCCCGCAAAATTTTCGCGCTCGCGTTTATGGCAACCGAATAATCCTTGTCGTTGGTCGTGAACACAATGCTCCGCCCGTTACCCGCGCCGGTTATCGTTTTGATCGTGCCCTGGAAGTTGCGGGGCTGATAGACGCTCATGTCGGTGTAAATAACGATGACGTTGGCCGTCAAAGTGTTGTTTCCGTGGTCAAAAGTTCCTTCCGCGTCAGTAATTTGATCACCCGGGCGGATTCTGTCAGGTGTCAGGAATCGCGTCCCTTTGCGAATCTGGGTGGTGGTGCCGGTGGTTACGGTAATGTTGCCCTGTTCGGTAGTGGCTAGCAGGAAACTGCCGTCCGGGTTGCCCATGCCGACGACCATTCCTTTGAAGCCGCCGACCTGCTTCTGGTCGGAAAAATCAGTTATGGAACTTGCCACTACGGTCAAGGTGTCGGCCGTGCTTTGGACCGTGCCCTGAAAATTAATGGTATCGCCGACCGCGATGCGGCTCATGGGAATATTGTCGCCGTAGCGCCGGTAGACTTTTGTATCGCTTGTGGTGGTGATGAGGATACGAATGAACGCCAAGCCGACATAATAACGAAGATAGAAAGACGTGCCGGCGATGAGCATAACTTTGGCTTGATTGATATTGACGTTGCCGTTTTTATCAATATGAAAATCCGGCACGGATGGGTCAGGAACGGTGGGAATTGCTTGTGCCAAAGCGGCGCCAGACGCTAAAAACACAAATGACAGCGCGATTAGCGCGATAAGTTTTTTTGTTTTCATAAACGATGTTATA
>JAGWZX010000070.1 GCA_018968805.1 Patescibacteria group bacterium
GCCAAGGGCGGCGTTGATTTTGACATTCCAAAGTTTCCGGAAATCGTTTTTCTTGTCGCGGCGGTGGGCGAAGCCGTAACTGCCGGCGTGGAAGATTGCTTCCTGCGCCATTCGTTCTTTGGTCGAGCGGCCGAAGCGGTAGCCCTTTACGGCGCGGAGCATATTTTTTCTTGTCTTCAAAGCATGTACCGCTTTCTTTACACGAGTCATAGTTTTTAAAATTTATAATTACTGATATCTAATAAATATCCAATGCCAAAAATAAAGTTCCGATTTTAATTTCTGATTTATAAAAGAGTTGTTCCTTTAGAAATTAGGAATTAAAATTGGGAATTCCCGGTTTCTTCCATTCCTATGGAAGAAACCGGGCTACGGCTTTATTGCTCATATGAATGTGAGCGGCGCGCTTCTTGTTCATCTGGGCGCGGCGCGATTCTTTGGCGTTGAAGTGGTTTTGGCCGGGCTTCCGGGCGGTAATTTTGCCGTTTTTGCTGACCTTCAAACGCTTTGTAAATGACTTATTGCTTTTCATATTATATAAATGGTTATTGGTAAATCGGCGTTTCAAACATTGTTGTTTTGTAAAATCACAAATTACAAATTCCAAATCACAAGCAATGCCAAAATCCAAGCGACTGAAAACCCGAAACGGGAATTTTTTTGAATTTGTGATTTCGAATTTGTTTGTGATTTGTTGCTTGCGATTTTAGATTTATTGTTTCTCTATCATCAGCGATACTCCCTTCGGGCCTTTTTTGGCGGTGTCGCTCACTTTGTACTGTTCGGTCAAAAGTTTCAGAACGCGGTCTATGCGCTCTTGGAAAAATTTCATTTCCATATATTTGGCGCGGCCGGACAAAAACAAGTTGACGCGGACGCGGTGGCCTTCGCGAAGCCACTCGGACGCCTGCTTTGCTTTGAGCGCCAAGTCGTGTTCGCCGGTGCCGATTTTTACCTGAATGCTTTTGACTTCGGTCCGGTGGGTTTTGACTTTGGCGGCTTTGACCTTTTTGTTTTCGGCGTACTGATACTTGCCAAAATCCATTATTTTGGCGACCGGCGGCATGGCCGTGGGCGAAATTTCAATGAGGTCAAGACCGGCTTCCTCAGCCTTTTTCAAAGCGTCGGTAAGCGCCAAAACGCCCAGGTTTTCGCCTTTTTCGCCAACAACCCGGAGCTCCGACGCTCGGATTTGATGGTTTATTCTTGTTCTTGGTTCGTATGCCACAACTTCTTTAGGACTCCATTTAAGCATATCGGTCATTTAAAATCAAGCTTTTGTCTCGTTGAGTTTAAGAGGGGGTTGGGGTGGCGCGCTTTGCGCGCCGCCTCGTCTTTTGCCGCGGAAATCTTGTGGTACAATTCCACTATGAATTCAATTTCGCTGGGCGTGGCGTTTTTGGCGGGCGTCGTATCGTTTTTGTCGCCCTGCGTTCTGCCGATTATTCCGGGGTTTTTGTCGTACCTCGCGGGCGAGGGGGCTTTACGGGGCGGCGCGCCGAGGGCGCGCCGCCTCGCCGTTTTTTTAAGCAGCGTCTTTTTCGTGCTCGGATTCTCCGCGGTGTTCGCGGTTCTTGGTGTGCTACTCAATACGGTTTTATCGGCGATAGCTGCCGGCGTCCAAATCTGGCTTTCGCGTTTGGGCGGCGCGCTTATCATTTTTTTCGGGCTGTATGTTACCGGCCTCGTGAGCGTTTCTTTCCTTGACCGGCCGCACACATTCAAGGTTGGGACCGTCGGTACGACCGATTGGTCCCGCCACGCGACATCATTCCTGTTCGGCGTGGCGTTCGCCGTCGGCTGGACGCCGTGCGTCGGTGCGGTACTCGGCGCGATTTTGGGTTTGGCGGCAAGCGCGCCCGGTTCAGCCTTCAGTTTGCTGAGTGTCTACGCGTTGGGACTCGGCGTGCCGTTTCTCTTTGTCGGCATTTTCGCGGGCGAAGCGTCTCGGCTGATTGGCAAGTATGAAAAAATTTCCAAAGCGGTCAACATCATTTTCGGCGCGCTTTTGATCATTGTCGGTATTTTGGTGTTCACGAACAATCTGAGCAAATTGGCGAATTTCAGTTTGTTAAATCAGCTTGGCTCTAGACCATCAGAACTAGTGTAAAATGGTCAAATGAGTAAGATATTTAAGGCTAAAATCAATTTCAGAAAATGTACAAAAATAATGGACAATTTCTGTCTTGATATTGACGCTACCAGAACGACCGTACTGGTGGGCGTGAATCGCAAAACGATTAACAGATACTTTAAGAACTTTCGTTTGGCGATTTACGCTCATCAAGTGAAAGAAATGAAGAAACTGGTGGACGGAGAAGTGGAATTTGATGAATCCTACTTCGGAGCAAAAAGAGTAAGAGGATTCCATGGCAAACTGAAAAGAGGCAGAGGGACGAACAAACAGCCGGTATTCGGCATTTTTGAAAGGAATGGCAGGGTATTCACTGAAATCGTGCCGGATTGCAAGAAGAAAACCCTCCAAGCTTTGATTTTAGGCCGTGTTTCCAGAGAATCGGTAGTCTACTCGGACGGCTGGCGCGGTTATGATGGATTGGTCGATGTCGGGTATGACAGACACTACAGGGTCAATCACAGAAACAACGAATTTTCAAAGGGCAACGGCATTCACATCAACGGCATTGAATCATTCTGGTCGTTCGCCAAACGCAGGTTACGAAAGTTCAATGGGTTATCCAAACATGTTTTCAGTCTTCATTTGAAAGAGTGCGAGTGGCGGTGGAAGAAAGACAGAGAACAGTTGAAACAAGAACTGAAACAAATTATTCGCTGGTATGTTAAACTTTAATTATTAAGTTGATGGTCTAGAGCCTAGTGCATTATAGTACTTTCATATCCGCATAACCAGTTTGGCGGCAAATTTCTAATTTCTAATTTTCAATCAACTCTGTGAAAAGCCGCCAGACGGCCTTTCACAGGGTCAAAGTCGGAAATGTCTTGATTTTGAAAATCTAAACATTGAAAATTGAAAAACTTACCCTGAGTCCACCGAAGGATTGGTAATTGAAAATTTATCTGTGCTAGAATATGCCGATGAGCGGAATTGCGTACCCCTATATGCCCGAAGGCAGAACGGTCAAATATGTCGCGGCGCACGATCGATTTATGCGCGCCGCCGAGGACGCTTGTAGTGAGCTTTCGACGGAACACCAGCATCCGACCGGCGCAGTGTTGGTCAAGGACGCTAGCGTGATTTCCCGGGCCGGCAACCAATCAGCGCTTAAAAATCCGCGGCTGATTGCGCTCCATAAAAGCGGCTGGTGTGTGCGCAAGCTTTTTAAAATTCCGACCGGCAAAAAATATTGGCTCTGCCCGGGCTGTGCCTCGTCAAAAAACCATGCTGAATCGTTGGCAATACGAAACGCTCGCAAGAAGGGAATTGATACCGTCGGCGCCGACCTCTACCTCTGGGGCCACTGGTGGTGTTGCAGGCCGTGCTGGGACGCGATGATTAAGGCTGGTATTCGCGATGTCTATCTTTTGGAAGGCAGCGAGTGGCTTTTCAATCCAAAATCTCCGGAAAACATTTTGGGGAAGTAGTTTTGAAATTTTGACAAATCTTGACATTTTTTCCGGCGCGGCTATTCTTAAACCCGGTGTTGATAAGTACATTAACCCCTCCCAATCCGAACCCTTCTTGTAATACTAGTTATGGCCAGACAAAATAAAATTCCTAAACAGCACGGCGTGCGGTTGGAGCAAGCCGGCGGTAATAACGGCAAACATCACGGTTGGACTAAAATTATTCCGCAA
>JAGWZX010000071.1 GCA_018968805.1 Patescibacteria group bacterium
CGGCCAGGCCACAAGGAGTTCGGCTTGCCGCAAATGCTGGCTCTGGCCGCCAAAGATATTCCCATCAAAATCATCCCGTCAAAACGTTGGCTCCAAATCACAGCGCCGGAAGACATACCGAAAGCGGAGCGAATCATCCGCGAGTAATCCGCAAACAACAAACGTTATAAAACCCTCCAGCATTCCTGGGAATGATGGAGGGTTTTTAAAAGATTACTCCTAATCACTTCGCCGGTTTGTTTTAAATCCAGATTATGACGGCACCGATCGTGAGCCGATCGCTAAATTTTCTCCACCTTCTGACCGTCCTCGGTATCACGAACGGCATAACCAAGTTTTTTAATTTCCTCACGCAGTTCGTCGGAACGGGCGAATTTTTTGGCGGCACGGGCACCTTCGCGGAGGGAGAGAAGGCGGGCGACGGCGGATGGAATTTCAATCGGCGCAGATTGTTCCCTGATAAGAGCGGCTAAATTCAAACCCAGTACGCGGTCAAACGCAAGAGCCGTCGCCCGCCGGTCCGCCGCGTCGACTTTTTCATCGCGTACCAACTCCCAAAGCTCCGCGAGAGCCGCCGGCGTGTTCAAATCGTCATTAATGATTTCTGTAATTTTTTTTTCGTACGCGGCGTTTACTGCGCCGCCTTCCGGCATGACGGCAAGAAACGACACGAGACGCGCCAGCGTGTTGTGCGCGCCTTTGAGCGCCTCAAAACTGAACGCCATCGGTGTCCGATAATGCGCGCCGAGCAAATAATAACGATAGGCTATAGAGGAAATGCCCCGTTCAATCAATGATTGCAAAGTAAAAAAATTCTCCCCGGATTTGGCCATCTTCACGCCCTCGCCAAGATTAAGATGTTCGTTATGCAGCCAGTAATTGGCGAGCGGAACGTTGAAAGCCGCCTCGCTCTGGGCGATTTCGTTGTTGTGATGAGTGCCGATGTGGTCAACGCCTCCCGTGTGAATATCAAAAGGCTGGCCCAGATATTTTCTGGACATCGCCGAACATTCTATATGCCAACCGGGAAAGCCCGTGCCCCAAGGCGAATTCCATCCCAATTCCGGGTTCAACTTCCAAAGATTGAAATCGGCAGGATTCCGCTTCTCCGGATTCACGGCCACTCGCGCGCCTTCTTTGAGAAAGCCGACTTTTATATTGCCGAGTTTTCCATAACCGGGAAACTTTGATATGTCAAAATACAAACCGTCTGAAATTTTGTAAGCGAAACCCTTGTTTTCCAGAATTTTTATAATTTCAACGTCTTCGTCGACATTGTCGCTTGCGCGCGGCATAACGTCCGGACGCTCTATGTTAAGCGCTTTAAGATCGTTCAAAAAAGTCGCCGTATAAAACGCTCCGACTTGGCGCATCGCTTCCAAAGTCATCGGTTTGCCTTCGCGCCGCACGGCCTTTGTCATTTTGTCCTCGCCGGAATCGGCATCACTCGTCAAGTGCCCGACATCGGTAATGTTAATCGTCTGCTTCACTTTGTAGCCGTTCCATTCAAGCACGCGCCGCAGGGTGTCGGAAAAAACGTACGCCCGCAAATTGCCGATGTGTGCAAAGTTGTAAACGGTCGGACCGCAACTATACACGCCGGCCTCGCCACGGCGAATCGGTTTAAATTCCTCTTTTTTTCCGCTCAAAGTGTTGAATAATACCAGTGCCATAAAAAAAGCCTTTCTCACAGCTCAAAACTCGCAATCACAGCTCTTCTTTTCAAAACCATTTCCGCATCTTGGCCGCCGCGAACAGGAAGATGGTTATGTCAAACATTATCAGCATGATGATAAGCCAGTCATTCGGCTGGCCGACCAGGGGCGTGTGGACCGTAGACATCTGAAAGAAACCGGTAATGACGGAGGCGGGCAGGGAAAGAAAAGCTATGATAGCGATGCGTTTCATTGTCTCGTTCTCTTTGGTAGTAAGCAGAGAGTTGTTGGTCTCGCGAAGTTCCGCCACCGACTCAGTGATGCTTGTGAGCGTGCTGTGCACTTTATCATACTCGCTAATGATAGCTTGCGAGTAGTAACTGAAATCTTCACCGAAAAACCGCCGTCCGGCCGATTCAAACATCTGCAAAATCTCGCGATGGGGCCGGAGAACACGTTTAGCGTCAACGAGTTCCCGGGCTACTTCGGAAATTTTTAAAACCATGGCCCGTTCGCGACCCTTGAAAATCTGTTCTTCGATAATCCGGACGGAATCGCCGAGCGAATCGAGTTCGTGCAAAAGCCTGTCATAAAGAAGGCGCATCATATGGAAAAATACGAAACCCGCGTTACTGCCCATACCATTGCGCGAAAGAATAGAATCAACCTCAAACAATTTAGCGAATTGGTGCAGGGCGTCAATAGGGGCGTGGCGCACTGTAACAATCACGTTTGTACCGATAACGAAACCGATCTCGTTTTGCTCAAGCGACCGTCCAGACAGCTTGCGATGCAAAACAGGGAAGAGAAGATTGAAAAAAACAAAATTTCCGTGCGTGGCGCTGCGCAAACGGACATTCCGGGCCAAAAGCTCTTCGCCAATAAGAGGATGGATGCTCCATTCAGCCATTACGGCATGGATTTCATCGTGTGTCGGCCTTTCCATGTCAACCCAAGTGACGCCGGCTTCCGTATGTTTTGATATCATGCCGGAAATTATAACACAACTCGCGACAAATTGACCGCTTCAAACGTTTTTGCAATAATTGGTGGGTGATTTGCGCCCGTCGGCGCGTTATGGAAAACAGACGCAAAAAAATAATTTCCTGGGCCGTCATCATCGTCGTTATCACCGGCATCGCTTTCGGCGCGGGATTCTCCGCCGGCCTGTCGGCGCAGCCGGAAATAAATAAAGTTACGGACCTGCAAGACAAAACACTTGGCATGCCGCAAAACGTGGATTTTTCGCCGTTTTGGAAAGCCTGGAATATTATCAATGAAAAATATGTTTCCTCTGCTGCCGCCACCACCACAAACGACCAGGATAAAGTTTGGGGCGCTATTTCCGGCCTGGCGGCGTCACTGGGAGATCCGTACACCGTCTTTTTCCCGCCGGAAGAAAATAAAATCTTTACCAGTGAAATTAACGGCAATTTTGACGGAGTCGGCATGGAAATGGGAGTTAAGAACAATATCATCACCGTCATCGCGCCATTGAAAGATACGCCGGCCGAACGGGCGGGAATTTTGCCTGGCGATCAGATCATTAAGATTGACGATAATGTCACCGCCGGCATGAGCATTGATGAGGCCGTAAAACTTATTCGCGGCCCGAAGGGGACTGCCGTCCGTTTGACTATCGCCCGACAGGGCAAGAAGTCGCCTTTTGAAGTAAGCGTCGTCCGCGACACGATTGAAATTCCCACGATTGACACGAAACTCAAACCGGCCGCCGGCGCGACATCGGCCAGTACAACGCCGGCCGGCCCGCAGAGAAACGGCGTGTTCGTCATAAGCCTTTACAGCTTCACGGCTGATTCGCCGAGCCTTTTCCAAAACGCCCTGCGCCAATTCATCGCGTCCGGTTCAAACAAGCTGATCTTGGACCTGCGAGGCAATCCAGGAGGCTATCTTGAAGCGGCGGTGGATATCGCCAGCTGGTTCTTGCCACCGGGTAAAGTGGTAGTGAGCGAGGATTTCGGCCAGAACGGTCCGCCGGTCTATTACCGAAGCCACCGTGAAGATATTTTCAATAAAAACCTGAAATTCGTGATTTTAGTCAATGGCGGCACGGCATCGGC
>JAGWZX010000072.1 GCA_018968805.1 Patescibacteria group bacterium
AACATATGAAAAAGGCAATAGTTAAACGGGCTTAAATACCCTAAACCTTAGCTGTCTCTTAAAAAATGCGCGGTCGCGCATTTTTTAAGAAATAACCGTGCGGGTAGGGTCGCCCTTGTTAATTTCCCAGACTGTGCGCATAATACCAATGGATTTATCAAATATTATTTTAGTCAAAAAACATGCAAGACACCAAAGAAAAATGGATTTGGGGTATTGCCGCGGCCGTGGTCGTTCTGGGTCTTATTCTCATTGCCGTCAGAGCGGGCGCGCCGGCCGCTCCGAGCCAAACCGCCACCTCAACCGGCCAGGTATCCACCGCGGGTGTTTCTGCCAGAGACGGTTCAAATGTGACTGAAAAAACATCAACTTCCGCGGCTGGCGGAGTGCGAGTTTCAGCCCCCACAAGTTACATCGTTCGCTACACTGCAAGCGGTTTTCAGCCGTTCACCTTAACCGTGCCGCACGGTCAAAGCGTTGAATTTTTAAATCAAAGCAACAAAGCGATGATCATCCACTCCGTTGAACAGCCCATTGAAAGTTATTACCCGGGATTCGAGCAAGGAGGTAAACCTTTGGGCTACGGCGGAAAGTTTTATTTCACTTTCACCACCCCTGGCGTTTGGGCTTACCAAAATTTGGACGGCGGATCGGACCGGGGGGTGATAATTGTCAGATAGTCGGAAGTATGAAGTTTCAGAGGAGAAGCGCCGCGCCCCGCAAAGCGGGGCGCGGCTTCCGTATTGCACGAAAACCGCGCCTGAAGCAAGATCTGCGAACCGGAGGATCAATTTCCCTACAACCTCAAAAACCGGGAAATTTAAACGCGGGCGCAACCCGACCATACGGTGCCGCCCAAAACGAACAGCACCCCGGCCTCTTGCTTTTCCGTTGCTAAATTGTTAATTTGTTTTTCGGTTATTATGCACACTACCAAGATAATACTGCGCCGCGCCAGCGGACAAATCTGTACTGTTCAAGGAATTCTCTGGGCCGCCCGGCCCGGTTTCTTCCAGACCATCCAAAACGATCTCAATCGCGAGGTCCGCCAAGGTTCAAGGGTTTTCTACGAATGCGAAACGGACACTCGTAAACCGCCCGCTTCGTATTCCATCGAGGAACGGCAGATCGTAACCTTCATGCGTCATTATGGCCGCTTGTGCCGCCTGATTTATGAAGCGCAGGGTCTGGCTCTGGCCTACAACCACCTGCGGATGCCCGGCACGGTGGTTAACGCGAATCTGCCGTTTGCGAAAATGATCAGCATGCTTTGCCAAAGGGGATTCCACAAAACCAAGTTCTTCAAAGAAATGGGGGCGGCGCTTAAAGACCGGAAATTGTGCCGCCTTGCCGTCGAGGTCAGCCGTCAGGTTAAGCAAAGCATGTTCAGGCCGATTGTCAGCATTGACACAGTGTTCGACGAATTCGGTCTGAACGTGGCCCAACCGGATGCCTTCAAGGAAGTACTGAACCGGGGCAAGCATGAAGCCGCGGCGGAGTCCATAAGTCGCAATCTGAACGGCTCGAACGCCTACGTGGTTTACCGGACGATCCACGTCCCGGGTATCGCGGAACTTCTGATGAACGACGGCTGGCAGTTTGTCTCGGAGACGAAGACAAACTATTGACTTCATCTAATAGTATTCGCGCCAATTTCATACCGCTTCGGCTCTTTCCGGCCAAGCGGTTTTTTGTCGCAGATTGCAAAACTTTATTTGCCAAAATACAAATATTATGTTATCGTATATACAGTGTTTGACAACATGCAATTAGGACTAACCTATGAGATCTAACAAATCTGCTGTAACGCCCGTGGAACGGCTCGACTCGATGCTCCGCATTTGGGAAGAAACCTTGTTGTTTTGCCAGGCGGTTTTCACCCGAGGCGAAATAATGGGCGATGACGAGTCGATCGCCAACCTTAACGGTTCAGTTGTGCATTGGAGCGGTCTGCGGAAAGATTTGCTTTCCCGCAAGCCGTTTGATGTGGACCTATACGAGACTCCGCCGTATGTCATAAACAGGCACTTTCTGGAGTCGCCGGTATTTCAGGTCCTGCCTTTCTTGCTCCACAAATGGACCATGACCTCGCGGCGGGTCTATGATTTGTCAGCGGATCTCCAGCGGTCAATCGAACTGACTTCGCTTGGCAAGGTGTCGTGGCAAGACATCAACCCGCCTTTCCCGACTTTCGGACTCGCTCTGCCCGTTCCGATTCCATGGGAAGAAGCCGGCCACATCGATGTTATCGACTTCGTCCTGGCCGACTTCTCTGCGTCGGGAGTCTGTCTCATTGCCCTCGGTCCGTATATGGGCGGACGGGAATTTCTTCCGATGGAAAAGAGGAACCGAATCTTGAAAGCGATTCGGCGGCGCGACATCGGAATGATCAAGGCGATTATCCACGGCTTGAGGAAGGAGCACTTCGCCCAGCCGGCAACCCAGTATCTGACTCTGCCTATTGATGGCAATCCCATCATGACGGACATTGAGAGCGGCGACTTTGGCACGGTTATCCTTGGCGAAGGCAAAACCGGTCTCAATGAGATCGTAAAGTCGGGACTACCGGATTACTGGCGGTTAATCGTGCGATTGGCGGCGGGACTGTGCTTACATCTTGAACTGACCCCCAAGGATAAACACAATTCTGAGATCGCCATGTGTCCCTGGAAGCCCAACAAGCCGCGGCCTTTGCCGACAATCGACCAGGGCGCGATTACCGACGAAGCTTTGGTTTGCGCCGTCAAACTGGTCCAACCGCTTTCGGCGGAAGAGATCGAACACCACAAGCGGATCCGTACGGTCGGTATCGACAATGCTTTCCGCGAAATGCCAGTTCATTTCCGGAGAAGTTATTGGCGACGCTTGCCGGGCAAAGGAGGCGATCCCGCCGCCCCGAAATGCGTCAAGGTCAAGTCGGCTTGGGTGAATCGGCATCGCCTGCCCCTTGAAGGCTTGCCCGCCGGTTCGGAAGTACCGGTCAAAAAGTAGTTCTCAGCAAATCAGCGTCGCTCTGTTGGCGGCGCTTTTATTTTGGTACAATTTAGGACGTGGATCAAAAATTGATTTGGATCGGCATATTTATCGGCTCGCTAATCGGAGGCTACATTCCTTCTTTTTGGGGCGCGGATATGTTTTCGGTATCTTCCCTTTTGTTCTCCACCGCCGGCGCTTTCGCCGGTCTTTATGTAGGTTTTAAATTGAGCCAGTAATAAATCGGAGTCTCATCCGACTTGTTACTTATTTAAATCTCATAAAATCATTCTAACATTCTGCAGAATATTAGAATGATTTTATGAATTGGACAAAAGCAGTGCCATAGGGCGAAAGCGAATGAACAACTGTGCGCCCGAGATATTTTTTATTCAAAAGCCCGGCATGCACGAGCGTGCGCGTATGTTGCGATACCGTTTTCAAATTGGCGTCTAGCATATTGGTAATCTCCTCGACATTGATGCCTTCATTTTTTGCCACGATAAGGAGAATGGCGATGCGCCAGTGATTGGCCGCGCCCTTGAAATGCCTTTCCAGCTGTTTAGCCGTCTTTTTCATGTTTCTAACCCAAATTCCTTACGA
>JAGWZX010000073.1 GCA_018968805.1 Patescibacteria group bacterium
ATGTCGCTTAAGCCTGAATTTGTGGCGGAAAAGCTCGGAATAAAAATTTCGGAAAAGGGAATCGCGGAGATTTTGGGGAGGCTTGGCATTAAGGCGGAAGCGGCCGGCGGCGGCGCGCTTTCCGTCGCGCCGCCGCCCGTTCGCACCGACCTTACCATTGCCGAAGACATCGTCGAGGAAGTCGGCCGCATTTACGGTTATGAAAAAATTCCCGCTGTCTTGCCGCTGGCTTCGAAAGATAGGCTGGAAATCAACAAAGCTTTTTATTACGTAGAAAGAATTCGAGGTGTTCTCGCGGATGCCGGATTTTCCGAAATAATGACATCGTCTTTTACCGCCGCCAATGCTTCGGTGGAGGTGGCCAATCCTTTGGCCGAAGACAAGAAATTTATGCGGCCCAGTTTGTCGGCGGGACTTATCGCTTCGCTTGAAAAAAACCGATATCACGCTCCTCTGCTTGGTCTTTCGGAAATAAAAATTTTTGAAATCGGCAAGGTGTTTACGAAAGAAGGTGAAAAACTTTCGCTCGGCATCGCTTTTGATTTTGTAAAAAATATAAAAAATCAGAAACAGGAGATGGAGAAGCGGCTTAATGCTGCCTCCGAAATCCTCTCGGAAAAGCTTGGGGTAAAAATCGAGCCTGAAATTGACGGTGCCGTGCTTATTATTGACCTTGATAAAATTATCAGCGCTGTGCCGGAACCAACGGAAGAAAAAGAAACATTCAGGCCGAAAAAGGTTTCGTACAAACCTTTTTCGGCCTACCCGTTCGTATTGCGCGACATCGCCGTGTTCGTGCCGGAAGAAATTGACAGTGGAGAAGTGCTGGCGATTATTAAAAAAGAATCCGGCCCGCTCCTCATTAAGGAACGATTGTTTGATGTGTTTAAGAAAGCTGACAAAACTTCCTACGCCTTCAATCTGGTTTTTCAGTCTTACGAAAAAACCCTTTCCGATGCCGAAGTTGGTGAAATAATGGATCGAGTCACTAAAAAACTGAACGCAAACAAAGGCTGGCAGGTGAGGTAACTCATAACTAACAATAACTGACTACTCCGTTACAAAAGTACAAAAGTCCATTACCTGTTATTAGACTATAGTAAGAAAAAAACCAGCTACCACAGGCTGGTTGATGCAAAAAAGACCTTCTCAAAGTATTTGTGAGTCCCCGTATGGACATCTGCAGGGAACTGTGTGGCACGCTGGGCAGCCGTCTTTGAAGACCTTTTCACATGTTGCCGAGTTTCTTGAAATTTCGATATAAAAATAATGTTTGTCAAAAAACAGCGAATAATTTTATCCCCACGAAATCCATAAAAACCCTTCCATTTTCTGGGGTTTTTTGGTAGAATACGGGTACAAAAGGCGTAACGCTTTTTTCTTTTGTGAATATAAAATATGGCTAAAAACAACAGCAAAAAAGAGACAAAAAATTATTCAAAGGCTAACGGCAACGGCCATTTGTATGATGCCTCGGCCATTACCGTTTTGGAGGGTTTGGATCCGGTGCGTAAGCGCCCGGGCATGTACATCGGCACGACCGGCCCGGATGGTTTGCATCATCTTATCACTGAAATTTTCGACAACTCTCGCGATGAAGCGATGGGCGGTTTTGCCAATGATATTGAAATCGCGCTCCTGCCGGGCAATCGGGTGCGCGTCGTGGACAACGGCCGCGGCATTCCCGTAGATGTTCATAAGCAGACGAAGGTCTCGGCTCTGGAAACAATCATGACCACTCTCCACGCCGGCGGCAAATTTGGCGGTGACCAAACCGGCTACAAAGTCTCCGGCGGTTTGCATGGCGTCGGCGCTTCTGTGGTAAACGCCCTTTCCGTTTATTGTGAAGTGGTGGTGCATCGCGACGGCGGCATTTACGTTCAGGAGTATAAACAAGGCAAGCGCAAATCGGCAGTCAAGAAAGTCGGAAAATCTGATTTGCACGGCACGGTCACCACTTTTGAGCCGGACCCGGAGATTTTCAAGGAAGGCGTCGTGTTCGATTTCAACCGTGTCGTCACGCATATGCGCCAGCAAGCCTATCTTGTAAAAGGCTTGCGCATTTCCATCATTGACGCCCGCGAAGCCAAGTACAAAATTGACACCGCCGATATTTTCTATATGCGCGAGCTTGGTTTGGAACTTTTGTCCCAGACTTTCTACTTTGAAGGGGGTTTGATTTCTCTCGTCAAATTCAATAATCATCTTCTTAAACCGATTCACAAGAGCATTTTTTACGTGGAGAAGAAAGCCGAAGGCTTGGAGTCGGTGGAGATCGCTCTGCAATACGTGGACGATATTTCTTCACGTGTTTTACCGTTTGCCAATAACATTTTCACCGCAGAAGGCGGCACCCACATTACCGGTTTCAAAACAGCTTTGACGCGCACATTGAACACTTACGCGCGCAAGAACGGTATCGTTAAGGAAAGCGAGGATAATTTTACCGGCGAAGACGTTTTGGAGGGTTTGACTGCGGTGGTGTCGGTGAAAATCCGGGAAATTCAGTTTGAAGGTCAGACCAAGGCGAAACTCGGAAGCGTCGAAGCGCAAGGCGCGGTGGCAACCGTGTTCGGCGACGCTTTCAATGCCTTTCTGGAAGAAAATCCCGATGACGCCCGGGCGATTGTTTCGAAAGTTGTTATCGCCCTAAAAGCACGCAAAGCAGCCAAGGCCGCCAAGGATTCCGTTCTGCGTAAAGGCGCGCTGGAAGGCATGACTCTTCCCGGTAAGCTGGCCGATTGCCAGAGCAAAGACCCGAGCGAGTCCGAACTTTTTATCGTTGAGGGTGATTCGGCCGGCGGTACCGCAAAGACCGGACGTGATCGCCGGACGCAGGCGATTTTGCCTTTGCGCGGCAAAATTTTGAACATTGAACGGGCCCGTCTGGACAAGATGCTTTCATCCGAACAGATTAAGAATCTTGTGGTGGCCATCGGCACAGCCATCGGCGATACTTTTGACATGGAAAAATTACGCTACCATAAAATTATTATTGCCACCGATGCCGATGTGGACGGCGCGCACATCAGGACTTTGATCCTCACCCTTTTGTATCGGCACTTCCGGCCGCTTATTGATAACGGTTTTATTTACATCGCCCAGCCGCCGCTTTTCAAAATCAAATTGGGCAAAGAGATTTTCTATATTAACGACGACACGGCTCTGCAGAAGTTCAAAAAAGCTAACGGTATTACGGACGAAGCGATGAATGAATCGGAGAGTGCGGAGGGCGGAGAAGGCGGGGATGTTGATGAAACGGCAGAAAAGAGTGAAGAAGCCGGTTCGAAAAAATCTAAAAAGATTCCCATCCAGCGCTACAAAGGTTTGGGCGAGATGAATGCCGAAGAATTGTGGGAGACGACAATGGATCCGGCGCGCCGGACTCTAAGGCAGGTCAAAATTGAAGATGCCCAGGAGGCTGACAAGGTTTTCGACATGCTCATGGGTACGGACGTGCCGGCGCGCAAGTCGTTCATCCAGTCGAACGCCAAGCTGGCGAATCTGGACATTTAGGGCGCTCGCCTCTCGGTGGAAAAAGCACGGATATTTTCTTGCTAGAAAATTCCTCGTGCT
>JAGWZX010000074.1 GCA_018968805.1 Patescibacteria group bacterium
GGACACCGTGTTTCTATTTCTCCACGCTCGGACGATGTTTTATGAAGCGCGGTATTAGTTTAACGGCGCGTTTATAATCTTATGATTCCGTACCGATGTGTCGGGCCTAAAATTCTTGCAGTTGGCGCGGGCGGTATTGGATAGCCTCAATGATATGTTTTTGTTCGATTTGTTCCGCGTTATCGAGGTCGGCGATGGTCCGGGCCAATTTAATCACCCGATGGTAGGCGCGTCCGGAAAGGCCGAGCCGTTCGGCGGACGAGTTCAAGATGCCGGTGACATTATCATTAAGTTTGATTAATTTCCCAATGTCGCGCGCGCTCATGTCGCTGTTGATTTCGATGTGTCGTCCGGTGGTTTCAAAGCGCGCGCGTTGGAGCGTTCTGGCGCGCGCGACACGCGCGCGCACCGCCGCGCTTCCTTCAGGAATCGTAGCGCTGGACATCGTGCTGTGAGGGATTCGCGGAACCTCGAGCCACATATCGATGCGATCGATGATTGGTCCGGAAATTTTATCCCGATAGCGCTTGAACGCGCCCGGACCGCAGACGCATTCTTTGTCTTTTGATCCGAAATTGCCGCACGGGCATGGGTTCATGGCGGCAATCAAAATAAACCCAGCCGGAAATTCCGCTCTGCCTCCGGCTCGTGATACGGAAACGGTGCGTTCTTCAAGAGGTTGGCGCAGCGCGTCAATGGCCCGGCGGTCGAATTCAGCGAATTCATCGAGGAAAAGCACCCCGTGATGAGCCAAAGTCACTTCGCCGGGTTTTGGTATCGTACCCCCACCAACAAGCGACACATATGAAGCCGTATGGTGCGGCGAACGGATGGGCGGTTCGGCAACCATATCTCCCTTCAGAATGCCCGCCACGGAATGTATGGCGGTGACGTCAAGGATTTTCTCAAACGAAAGCGGCGGCAGAATGTGGCAAAATGCTCGCGCAAGCATAGTCTTGCCCGTACCGGGCGGTCCAAACATGGCAATATTATGTCCTCCAGCCGCGGCAATTTCCAGCCCGCGTTTGGCCGTTTCCTGGCCTTTAATATCGGAGAAATCAACATCGTATCCGCCTTCTTTTTGTGTTACCGATGTTTTTTGCTGTACCCGAATGCGTCTAGCCGGAGAAGACGGAGAGCTATTCAAGTGTGCGATTATTTGATCAAGGTTTTTCACGCCGTAAACAGCCACGTCGCCGATTAAAGCCGCTTCACGGACATTTTCCGTCGGTACGTACGCCTCTTTAAATCCTTGATCGCGGGCCATGCGCACCAGTGGAAGCACCCCGTTAACACGGCGCACCTCGCCGTCGAGCGATAATTCGCCTAGGAACAATTTGCCTCCGGCGTCAAAATGGATTTCTCCCGCGGCCTGCAGATACGCCAGGGCAATAGCCAGATCGAAGATCGGCCCCTCCTTTTTGATGTCTGCCGGGGCAAGGGCCACGGTGATCTTTTGATTTTTTTGTTTCGGGGATTTGAAGCCGGAATTTTTAATGGCCGCCGCCATACGATCGCGCGATTCCTCTACGGCTTTATCCGGTAAACCGACAACAGTGAAAGAGTGCAAACCCTTAGCCAAATCAACCTCTACAGTGATCGGTTCGGCCGATAAGAGAGTTGTCTGGGCGCTGTAAACTCGGGCAAAACTCATGAGAATTAAATACTATCGAAATAAAGAAATAAACGACGTTTATAAAAACCGCGCCCGGCGCGGCTGCAGAAGTTCATTTGTTAACGTGTTTGAGGCATGTCGTTGCCGCCGGGTTAGCCATAAGGCGTCTTGGTTCTATGGGTTTTCCATCAACCTCGCAAAGACCGTACGTACCTTCTTTTATGCGTCCAAGCGCCGCCTTCAATTCATTGAACCGGATTTCCAGCTGTTTCAAAATCGCGGTGTTTTCCTCGTACGATTCTATACTGTCGGCCACTTCATTGGGGTCGGCAGGCACGATATCCATAGCGTCAGGTTTGGCTTCCCAGTCAGCGGCATTGCTAGGGCTTTTTCTGCCGACACTCGTCAGTTCTTTCTCCACGGTGGCCAATTCCGACCGTATTTTTTCTTCAAAAAGTTTTACGTTTATCCCCGCCATGCGCTCATGATAGCAGAATCATGTCGGCCTATCAATGCCGAGATTCACCGTACTAATTGTCCGGCCACGATTTTTGCCGCCACGGCATTCAAGGTGTCCGGATTTGTAGTGATAACCAGGGTGTTTTTATCCGGGAATGAGTACAAGAGAATAATGTTACCCGATCCGTCTTTCAGTACCCTGGCATCGCGGTTATTGAATACCGCGTCCCCAAAAGTTGCCTGGCCGGAACCGGTCGTTGAAGCGGTCTCGGTCGCCGGATTTGCTGAAAAGAAAAGCGGTCCCAAGTCGTCGGCCAGACCGGTGTTCTCCCAAGCGAGCATGCCCGCGAAAGCATTTTGATAGTAATCAGTTTTTAGGATAAGAAAAGGCTGGTTGATGTTCTGCGCGTTAATACCGAAGACGAAACCGCTTTGAAGCGATCGGGTTAAAGCACTCGGCGCGCTGGCGTTAAGCGCGGTAAGGAAATCGGTTGCGGTGATGGCAGGAGCGGCGTCACCTTGCCCCTGCACAAGCCGGAATTCAACCACATTTCCTAGGGTGGCGGTCGTTTGAATCCGATCTTTGTTAAGTGCGGCAATCAATGAATCGCGAGTCAGTCCAGAGATGTCAATATCAACCACGCTGTCCGGAACGATAATATCGGGATTGTTGGGAAGTGTTACTTTTGTCGAACTCGCGCCTTTTTCCCAATAGTAAATAAATCCTACAGTTAGAATGCCGAGAATTATCAAAACAGCGCTTATTACCAAGACGGTTTCTTTCAAATCAGGCCCTTCCGGCCCATCAAAAGGGACCGGAGGCGCCCTTTTTTCATTCTCTATGGCGGCGATTTTCGTGAGCGAGCCTCCTTCGTGCGATAGCAACTCTTCCACGTCGCTTTGATAAGTGCGAATAGCCCTCGCTTCATTGCCGTTCTTTTCTGTCGGAACGCCATCGTTTGCCATATTTTCAATTATAAAAGCTATTTCTTCTTGATGAAAGCAGGATCGGCGTCTTTGATGGAAAGTTTGATACGGTCACGCTCATCAATTTCTTTTACCACCACAGGGACACGATCGCCTTCTTTGAGAAACGAGTCAACCCGGTCAACGCGAAACGGCGCGATTTCGGAAATGTGCACTAAGCCCTCAGTGTTTCCGGGTAATCTTACGAACGCGCCGAAGTCAGTGGTTTTTATGACCACACCGACAAAACGTTCACCCCGTTTATATTCATGGGTCATATCCTCTATAATTTTTTTGGCGGCCTCGGCTGTGCCGTTCTTACCCGTAATGTAGACAGTGCCGTCATCATCAATATCAATACCGTCAACGCCGGTGGTGTCACGGATCTCATTAATTG
>JAGWZX010000075.1 GCA_018968805.1 Patescibacteria group bacterium
GCTTTGGCCGCTTCAATAATAATTTTCTGTTCTTTTTCCTTTAAACGACAGACCATGGTGATCGGATATTTCAGGCCGCCCTTGTCATTCTCGCGGCAAGAGTGACAAAGGCGGCCAAAGCGATAAGAGCTATAACCGTGGCGGCAACAAACGCGTAAGCCGGATTAACAGTCCAAAGAAAACCGGCAATGGCCGAGGCCGGAAAGTAAATCAGGCCTGTAACAAAATTATAAAAACCGATGGCCGTGGCCCGCCGTCCTTTTTCAAGGTCGGCAATGAAAGCCTTGCTTTGTCCCTCGTCAATCGCGTAAAAAATTCCGAATAGAATGAAAAGCGCGACGATTTGCCACTTGGCCGCGGCAAAAATAAAACCGGCGGCCATAGCGGCATAAATCACATACTCAAAACCGATAACGTATTTTCGTCCGATTCGGTCGCCCAGCTTTCCGACAAAAGGCGAAGCGATTACGAACGCGACATTGAAAAGAGCATAGAGAAGGACGACATCGGTGATTGCGAAACCGGCCGCGTAAGCTCGAAGCAAAAGAAAACCGAAGCTGAAATAAGCCAAAGAAAAAATGCCGGCCGGCAAAAGGTAAGCGCGGAAACCCGGATTCAAGGTCTTCCAGGCTTTGAAAATATTTTCCCGCTCGCGCGACGGCCCGGGAACATCGCGCATAAACGAGAGCACAACGACTGCCGCCGCGGCGGCTGCAACCGCGCCGATAAACAACACGCGAAACGCGTAAAGCGTCTGTCCAAACACGCTCAAAAGCGCGAACGCCGCCAAAGGCCCGAGAACCGCGCCGGCCTTGTCGAGAGCTTTGTGGACGCCGAACGAATAGCCGCGATTACCCTCTTCCGCGACTGCTGAAAGCCACGCATCCCTAGGCGGGCCGCGGAAACTTTTGCCCAACCGTTCGATAACCCGGAACAACGACAGCGCCAAAACCGAATTGGCGACTATAAGAACGACTTTTGCCAAAGTGGAAAAACCGTAACCGACAAGAGCGAGCGGCTTTCTTTTGCCGCTTTTGTCCGATAGCCATCCGGAAAGATAATCCAAGGATGATGCGGAGAAATCAGCCAAACCCTCGACAAGACCGAGCGTGGCCGCTGAAGCTCCTGCGATAATCGTGAAAAAAATGGAAAAAACGGAAAAGATCGCTTCCGAACTGACGTCCGTGAGAAAACTGACGATGCCGAGCGACAACACGTCGGGATGGACGCCGAATAACTTTTTTTTCATACGCTCATTAATTCTACATTTTCTTCTTAAATCTGTCTTCCGGATTAGTAACTCTGGTATAATCACCTAATTATGACTTTAACCAGCCACGCCATAGTCGGTGCCGCTATTGCTAGTTTTATACCAACCGCTCCCGTATTGGGCGTAGGCGCCGCCTTTGCGAGCCACTTTGTCATAGACGCAATTCCTCACTGTGACTACCCTATCCGCTCTGATTCAGTAAACCCTTCGATTGGCGCGCCAATGAAATTTGACCGAGCCTTTTGGCTGGACGGTTTGACAATGGGCGGCGACGCCGTCCTCGGCGTCGCCGCCTCCCTCATCCTTTTCGCTACAAACGCAAACTTCTGGCTGATTTTATTGGCCGCCTGCGCCGGCATCCTGCCCGATCCCCTGCAATTTGTTTACGCCCATTTGCCCAGAGAACCGATAATTTCGCTCCAGCGTTTCCACATGTGGATTCATACCAAACACAGAATGAAAAATCACAAAACCCTCGGGATTGTTTCCCAAATAATTTTTATAGCTATAGTAATTATTGCCGCAAAGGTAATTTAATTTTGCACAAAAAATGAAAAGGGCGTAGCAAACTACGCTCTGGCAATCACAACGCTGCATCTTCGCATTCGCCGGTACGAATTTGCAGATTAGGGTTGGTGTCACAACCCTCGCACTGACAACCAACTCCATGAGTAGGATCGCGGCCATAGCCAAGAACTTCACTCACGGTGATGCCGTTAATATCGGCTTCCACCAAACTATCCTTTACTCGATCCAGGACAAATGGCGGGATTACTGCGGTAATTCTTTTCATAGGCTGGTTTCCACTGGAAACTATATTACGCGGAGTATCTAAGCTGTCAAACAAAAGCTTGTCGAAACATTGCTTTGCTAAACATGAGTTAGCGGCAACTTACTTGAACGTTGCGGCTTTCATGAAATCACGCAAGCGCTCTTTTGCTTTTGGCATTCTTGACAAAATTCTCAAATCTCTTATTTTTCTAACCAGGGTGTGAACTTCCAACTTCTTTTCCGAAAGATTTTCCCCACTCAATTTTCCATATTCCGCAGCGACCTGTTTGCCGAATTCAATATCGCGAATCATCATATTTGGGAATTCATCGTATATATCGCCAACAGACATGTCGCTCCAATCAATCACTCCGCAGAGACGCTTTGTTTCCGGGTTTATTATCAAATTGGCGGGCTTAATATCACCGTGCAACAATACTTGACGCTCCGGCGGCTCGGCTAAAAAATGTTCATACCGGTCGAGAGCGTGCAATAAAAAATCTTGAAGTGTCTTGTCAGAGATATTGGCTGTTACGCGCTCGCGTAAATCAGGTATCTCGCTTTTATCGACAATCGGTTTCTCTTTAATGCCGAGCGCGGAAGCATCGCGAGCGGATATGGCGGTGGACAATTCGTACAAAAATTTCGCCGTGTCAGAAGCAACAATCTCTTTTCCAGCGCCAGACAACTTCGGAAATGCTTCTTGGAGGAGCGTTCCTTTTATTTTTTGTAACCGATATACTGGAATTCTTTTCCCTCAAAGGCAATCGTGGGAATTTCGGCGGTCGTTTTTCCTTGAACCGTCCTTAGAAATCTATTCTCCGCGTCAAACATTTCCACGCTCGGTTGTCCTTTTCTGGGAAAACGGAAAATATACTCGTCATTGACATCAAGAATGGCATTATCAGCACCCGATTCAATGAGGCGAGCGTCTTTAATTTCAAACTCCGGCAGTTCGCCTTTCAATATGCCCGTGAGATTTTCAAGAGAAACATCATCAACAGTTTTCCCGGCGGAAATTTTTTCAGGGCCGTTTGGCTTAGGAGAAATATCTTTGGGAAATTCAAAAGGCATATATAAAAATATTTAAATTGTGCGCGGCCGATGGGATTTGAACCCACGATCTATCCCGTGACAGGGGATTGTGTTAGACCAGCTACACCACGGCCGCATTTTTTAAAATGACATATTTTTCAAAAACAACCTTTTTTCTTGCTAGAAAAATGCCG
>JAGWZX010000076.1 GCA_018968805.1 Patescibacteria group bacterium
GCACGATAACGGTGATGGTGGGCAAGCGTTGAGGCATCAGCGTCTCTTCCTGTTTTAGCGACGAGCGTTTTTCTAGAAAGTTAATAAGCATGAACACCTCAAAATAGAGGGCCACGAAAAGACTCGTGTACAATGTAACATTTCCTGCGTCCATGATTGGAGGTTGTGCCTTTATACTACCGCGGGAAAAAGATACAGGCAAAGGTTGCGCTTTGGCCGGTAAAGTGGTGTATTTTCCAAGCGTGCGATTAAAGTGCCGCCAGTCGAATCACCGCGAAAAGCGTGGCCATTCCCAGGATGGTCGATAGGGTCGTCCAAAGGGTCGGATGGGCATGGTGGCTTTCCGGCAAAAGATCGCTCGCGCCGATGTAGATGAAGAATCCCGAGAAGAGTGCCAGGACCAAAGCGAGAATATTTTCCGGCAAAGAAAAAAAGAGGGTGGAGGCCACGCCGATTATCGGCGCAACGGCGTCCACGAGAAGCCAGCGGAAAGCTTTGTTATACCCCCCCTGATTTTTAAGAACCATGCTGACGGTATTGATGCCGTCGGAAAAATCATGGGTTAAAACCGCGATGGTGACTATGCTTCCTACCGCCTGCGAAACCTGAAAAGCCAATCCGATCGCCAAGCCGTCAAGAAAACTGTGGACGGACAAACTTCCGGCGCCGAGTATGCCGCGGCGCTCACGGTGTTCCGTTTCGTCGTGATGACTGTGCAATATAATCATACGGTCGAGCAGGGTATAAAAGGTAAATCCGAGCGCCATTACCGTGGTGATGAAGAAAAAATCGTAATATTTCGCGCCGAGAGAGAGTGATTCCGGCAGTAAGTCAAAAAAAGCGACGCCGATAACCGCGCCGGCGCTGAAACCCAGAATAAGATGCAGCCGATCTTTGAAACGCAGGGCAAAGATGCCCCCGAAAAGCGTCGCCACGCAAGCCAGAAAACTGAAAATAATAAGCATGACTGAACATTATAGCACTTTTAACAAATTTGGATATAATAGGCCGTATGCCGGAATTGCGTAATAAGCCGGGCGGGCATTTGCATTCCATTGGTTCAGCTATCCGTGAGATAGCGGTGATTTTTGCCGAGCTTGGTTTTGCTGTGGCCGAAGGGCCGGAAATGGAAACTGAACATTATAATTTCGATGCTCTCAATTTTCCCAAAGACCATCCGGCGAGGGATATGCAAGACACCTTTTGGCTGAAACAGCCAAAAGGTGAAGTCAAAAGTCAAAAGTCAAAAGTCAAAAGTGAAAGACTTTTATTGAGAACACACACCAGTCCGGTGCAGATTCGCTACATGGAAAACCGGCTGGCGGCTGGAATCAAACCGCCTTATCGGATTATCGCGCCCGGCAAAGTTTTCCGGAACGAAGCGACTGACGCCACCCACGAAGCACAATTTTATCAGGTGGAAGGTTTGTATGTAGACAAGGTTGTTTCGACGGCCCATCTCAAAGGCGTGCTTTTGCATTTTTTCAAAAAATATTTCGGCGATGATGTTGCCATAAAATTCCGCCCGTCATTTTTTCCCTTCACCGAGCCGTCGGTGGAAGTATTTCTGCGCTGGAAAGACAGGTGGCTCGAAGTAATGGGTGCCGGATTGGTTCACCCGAATGTCCTTTCCGCGGCCGGTTTGGACCCGAAAGAATATCAGGGCTTCGCTTTCGGCGGCGGCGTTGACCGGTTGGTGATGCTCCGCTACGGCGTGGAAGATATACGGCTGTTTTATTCGGGGGATTTGAGGTTAGTCAACCAGTTTTAAATAGAATGGAAGATTTCACCCCACAACACGCGACCAAGTTAGAAAAGAAAATTGTTTTGCCGGAAGAAACGGCCAAGACAGCCCGTACGCTATTGGAAAAATACGCGGAAGATATCCGTTTGGCTGAAGCTGAACCACAAGATCCGGAAGCGAGATTCGGTTCAGAAAACGCCATACGAAACTACCTGAGAAAAGTTCCGACAGAAATTCTTTCAAAATATTCTGTTCATGGAATAACGAAAGGAGACACGCTCGATCAATTAAACGCACTACTCAATGTCTGTGAAAATAGTGTAATTAGCGGAGATACGGGAAAATTGACAGGCGCTGCATATGGGGCATATACACATGGAAGCGCGCTTGTCTGTTCAGAACCGGATAAGGAATTATTTTTGCCTCGCGATGCAGAAAGAAAAACAGGAACATTCAGAAATTTACGCGGTGCGGAGAAAGAATATTCCGAGGTTAAAATCGGTTTGATTATACTTGGCGTGAAATGGTATCCGATACATAAGGAACTTAAGAAGCTTTTTCCTGAAATAAATTTTATACAGGCAAATCAAATTCCGGAATATTTTATTGAACACTAATATGAAAATTTCTCTAAATTGGCTGCAATCATATTTTGAAAAAAAACTGCCGGAGGCGGAGAAGCTAGCCGAGCTTATTGAAATACACTTGGCCGAAGTGGAGAGCGTCGAGAAAGTCGGCGATGATACGGTTTTGGACATCAAAATTTTGCCAGACCGAGCTTGCTACGCGCTTTGTCATCGCGGCATGGCGGGGGAAGTGGCGGCAATACTTGGCGTAGAGCGCAAAAAATTTTCCTGGCCGGAGCCGCCGATAAAAAAGGTCAGAAAGCTTTCCGTTTCCGTGGAAGCGCCGGAACTATGCCCGTGTTATATGGCGCGAGTGATTGAAAACGTAACGCCAAAAGCGCAGGCGTGGGCGGCCGAACATCTTTCCGCCATCGGCCAGCGGTCCATCAATCCGATAGTGGACGGCGCGAATCTCGTGATGTTTGACATGAACCAGCCTCTGCATGCTTTTGACGCCGATAAAGTGGAGGGCGGCATTATCGTAAGGAGGGCGAGGAAGGGTGAAAAAATCACTACTCTTGACGGGAAAGATCTGGCGCTTGACCCGGATATTTTGATTATCGCCGATGCAAAGGCGCCGCTTGCGATTGCCGGCATCAAAGGCGGGAAGCGTGCGGAGGTGACGGCTGAAACTAAAAATCTAATTCTAGAAGCGGCCAATTTTGAACCTTCAAACATCCGCCACGCGAGCGATCGGCTTGGCATTAAGACAGACGCGTCAAAACGTTTTGAAAGCCGAATTTCGCCGGAACTTGCGGCCGAAGGCATGAAAGATTTCAGCGCGTATTTGTTTGAAATGGACAAAGACCTTTCCGCCGGCGAAATTATAGACGTGCGACATTCCCACATTCTCAAGAATGTGAGAATGTCGC
>JAGWZX010000077.1 GCA_018968805.1 Patescibacteria group bacterium
ATTCGCGGTTTTGTTTCCAAAGGTGTCGCGCTTTCTCAAGTTAAAGATGAGACGCCGGTGCCGCATAACGGTCCGCGGCCGCCGAAACCAAGACGCGTTTAAACCAACATGCAAATCAAATCAAAATATAAAATAGCCCGTAGGCTCGGCGCAAATATTTTCGACAAGACATCTACGCAAAAGTTCGCCTTGCGTGAGGGCAGAAGAAAAGAAAAACGGGAACGAGGCCGGGGCCAAAGCGCATTCGGCCGGGAACTTTTAGAAAAACAAAAAGCTCGTTATTACTACGGTGTCGGCGAGCGCCAATTTTCTAAGTACGCCCGCGAAGCTATTGCGAAGAAAAGTGTCAGGTCTGACGAATCGCTTTATGAACGTTTGGAAACACGTCTCGACAATGCTGCGTATCGTTTGCGTTTGGCGCCAACTCGGCAGGCGGCGCGTCAGCTTGTGTCGCACGGTCATATAACGGTCAATGGCGTTCGCATCACCATCCCATCATACAATGTCAAAATTGGCGACGCGGTCAAGATTCGCGATGCCAGTGCGAAGAAGGCCTTATTTAACGACCTTGCCGACAGAGTCAAGGATTACGTGCCGCCCTCATGGTTGCCTTTTGATTATGAAAAACGGGAAGGCGCGGTTGCCGGACGGCCGAAACTTGTTAAGTCTGAGCTCCCGTTCGATATAGACGCTATTCTGGAATTTTACCGCAGATGAGTTTATCATGAGTTCAAAATTTGCGTTTTTTTTGATAGTGGGTTATAGTGTTGTTTTGTTGTTTATGTCAGCGCGAGAGTTTTTTGGCGAGAAAGCTCTCTAAAATTATTATCCCAACAGGTCTGATTTATATATGGAAAATTCAATCGTACTGCCTTCAAAGCCTCGTATAATTTCTGAGCAGGGTTTTACCGGCGTTTATGAAATCGACGGTTTGTATCCGGGGTATGGTCATACCCTCGGCAACTCTATTCGTCGAATTATTCTTTCTTCGCTTCCCGGCGTGGCCGTTACCTCCGTTAAGATTGCTGGCGTTGAACACGAGTTTTCAACCATACCGGGCGTGAAGGAGGATGTTTTAATAATAATTCTCAATTTGAAGAAAGTGCGCGTAGCGCTTACCACCGATGAACCGCAGACTCTCACATTGTCTGCCAAAGGCATTAAAGAAGTGAAGGCGTCGGACATTGCCTGTCCGGGCCAAGCGGCTGTTTTAAATGGCGATTTGCACATCGCCAGTCTTACTTCCAAGAATGCCGCTCTCGATATTGAGATGCGGGTGGAAAAAGGCCTCGGCTACGTCCCTAAGGAGATTTTACAGAAGGATCGAGTGGATGTTGGGGAGATTACTCTGGACGCGGTATTCACGCCGATTCGGCGCGTCAATTATGAAGTTGAGAATATGCGCGTCGGCAATCGTACCGATTTTAACCGCTTGAAGTTTTTTATAGAGACTGACGGTACGGTTACGCCAAAGGCCGCGCTGGAACGCGCCATAGAAATCATGATCACCCAGCTTAAATCTGTGGTCGGATTCAAGGAAGAAGCATCGGAACCGGAACAAGCGCCAGATTCTAAAACCGAGGAGAATGTTGTCGTCCCCACAGCCAAAGAGATTGATCCGGAATTCCTGAAAACACGGATTGAAACTCTCGGTTTGTCCCAACGTACCGTCAATGCTTTGGCCAACGCCAATATACGGACGGTCGGCGGCCTGGCGCGCAAGAAAGAGGAAGACATTTTAGATATAGACGGCTTGGGCAACAAGGGTGTCCAGGAAATAAAAAAGATTCTTGGTAATTACGGCATTACTTTAAGATAACCATGCGCCATCACGATAACATTAGAAAGTTTGGACGGACAAAGGGGCAGCGGCGCGCTCTCCTGAAGGCGCTTGCGGTGTCGCTCGTTATCCATAAAAAAATCACGACCACGGAAGCGAAAGCCAAAGAGTTGCGGCCGTTCGTGGAGAAGCTTGTTAGCAGGGCCAAAGTGCCGACGATCGCTTCGCGCCGATTGATCGAGGCCCGTTTGGGTGTTGGCCGCGGGACGCGCGAGTTGATCAAAACACTCGGGCCGAAATATGAAAAGCGATCCGGCGGTTATACGAGGATTATGAAATTACCGAGACGGATGAGCGACGGCAGTCCGATGGCTGTAATTGAATTTGTATAAAATGTTATGATAATGATTACTATTGATGCGGCGAACAAGAAATTGGGACGCGTGGCCTCGGAGGCCGCGGCGGCTTTGTTGGGCAAGCATTCCGCAGAGTTTGCCCGTAATCGCGTTGCGGCTGTTCGAGTGGAAATCGTGAACGCTTCCAAGGCCGCTCTTGGCGAAAGGAAGCGCGTCCAAAAAATGTATACTCGGTATTCAGGATACCCGGGCGGTTTGAAAACTTTGTCGCTTGATCATGTAATCGCTCAAAAGGGTTACCGGGAAGTTTTCAAGCGCGCGGTGTACGGTATGGTGCCTAAGAACAAGCTTCGCGCGAGAATTATGAAAAATTTGAGTGTTAAAGAGTAAAATGCCAACCGAAGAAAAAACTAAATATATCGAGACGGTCGGTCGTCGCAAAACTGCGGTGGCGCGTGTGCGATTGACCCCGTCGTCTAAAAGTTCGTGCGTGGTGAACGGCAAAGAATTGCTGGAATACTTTCGCACCGATGAAGCGCGCCGGGTAGCGGGGGAAGCCTTGATCGCTCTAAATTTGCCCGGCAAGTTTAAGATTACCGCGACCATTAAGGGTGGCGGTGGCAGCGGTCAAGCTGAAGCTTTACGCCATGGTGTTGCCCGCGCTCTTATTATTTATGACACTGAACTGCGCAAGAATCTAAAAAAAATCGGCTTTCTGAAACGCGACCCGCGCGCCAAGGAACGCCGCAAGTTCGGGTTGAAGAAAGCCAGGAAGGCGCCGCAGTGGTCAAAGCGTTAGAAAAAGCAGACTGAAAAAACCGCCCGTTCCCCGGCGTTACGTCGGGGAACGGGCGGTTTTCATTTGCATTTTCTGGAAAAAAATATAAAATTTGTAAAATGTCCGAAGAAAATAACACAAAGGGTCGCGAGGACGATGTTCGGATTGAAGCCGATGCCGATTTGGATGATAGTGTCTTGGCCGAGGAGGCGGCCGGAGAGACAATTAAAAAGTTGCGGGGCAGATTGGCCGCATGCGCAAAAGAAAAACAAGAGTATATGGACAAATGGCAGAGAGCCACGGCGGATTTTTTGAATG
>JAGWZX010000001.1 GCA_018968805.1 Patescibacteria group bacterium
CAGTCTTTCCAAGTTTATGTGACGCCGATAGACGATCCTTCAATTACGGCCATCACCGTTTCCGAAATAAGGCGCGATTTGCCGAATCTTGACATCCGCTCTCCGGAAAACGTCGTTGTCGGTTCAAACGGCGAAGGCAAAGGCGTTTCTTTTTTAAGTTCCTTGTCCGGCGTTAAAGGCGATGTCCGCCAAGTCTGGTTCGCCGCCAATCATCAATTCTTCCAATTCACCGCACCGGTATCTTCCGATGACATTCTGACAACAGTTTTAAAAACTTTTACAATCAGCCGGTGAAGCTCGTTTTATCAGACTTATAAAACTTATGTCCAATCCAACTTATAAAAACTTAAAATCTTACCAGCAGGCGATCGTTATTTACGATTTGACTGAAAACAAATCTCATAAGTCGTATAAATTTATATTGGCGGGGTTTTTAAGTTTGTTGGGTATGATAAGTATTATTGGCTTTATGGTTCCGCGAGAGGTTTTCGCTTTTACGATCACCACTCCGCCGAACAGCTTAACGCTCTCGTCCGGTCTTGTCGGCTGGTGGACTTTTGACGGCAAGGACACCAACTGGGCGACCGGCATTACCAATGATGTTTCGGGCAACGGCAACAACGGCCAGATGATAAATATGTCCACGACCACAAGTCCGGTGGCGGGGAAGGCGGGGCAGGCGCTGGCGTTTAACGGGACGAATCAATACATAATAAATTCAAGTTTAATAGTAAACGGAGCAGGGACGGTTAGTTTATGGGCAAAGAGTTCAGATATTTCCTTTGGTTTATATCCTTCGTGGATAAATGATAGGACAACGAATACACTTGAATTTGGATATACAAGCACTGGTGGAAGTAGAATTTTTTACAAAAACAGCGGATATTTTGTTGGAACTTATACTCAACCTAGAGATGGAAAATGGCATTTTTACTCGTTTTCGTCAGATGGCACGAATGGCAAACTTTATATTGATGGGCAATATCAAGAAACAGTTGCTTATAACTTTAGTGTCTCGGGATTATGGATTGCGAGAGGGGCTAATTATTTTGACGGCTCCCTCGACGACGTCCGCGTCTACAACCGCGCCTTGTCGGCGGGGGAAATACAGCAGTTGTATAACATCGGTTCCGCGTCCCATATCAATGTCCCGCCCGCTCTCGGTCAGACGACCAACTGCACGAGCGGTCTCTCCTGCGGCCTCGTCGGCTGGTGGACATTTGACGGCAAGGACACCAACTGGGCGACCGGCATTACCAATGATGTTTCGGGCAACGGCAACAACGGCCAGATGATAAATATGTCCACAACCACAAGTCCGGTGGCGGGGAAAGTGGGGCAGGCGTTGGCGTTTAACGGGACGAATCAAGTTATAACGACAACAAACACATTGAATCCGAGCGCTGTCACGGTTTCCCTATGGTTTAAGCTTAACAAGAATCAGAATAGTTTTTTTACATGCGAGAATTCAACGAGTTATCTATCTTTACGATATGCGACAGGTCATATTTATTCAGGATTTTCATTCCCAACAACGGGCAGTTCAGACGCCTTCAGTTGGACATTTGATAACAATTGGCATCACCTAGTCTCTACTTGGGACGGAAGCACTCATCTTGTATATCTAGATGATATGAACCAGACTTTAAGCCATGGAATCGGTATGAATAGTTGCAATGTTTCTTCATCTATAACTATAGGTGCCGCTCTTGCTGACCGATTATATATCGGTGGCTCCCTCGACGACCTCCGCGTCTACAACCGCGCCCTGTCGGCGGGGGAAGTGCAACAGTTGTATAACATCGGTTCCGCGTCCCATATCAATGTCCCGCCCGCTCTCGGTCAGACGACCAACTGCACGAGCGGTCTATCCTGCGGCCTCGTCGGCTGGTGGACTTTTGACGGCAAGGACACCAACTGGGCGACCGGCATCACTCAAGACATTTCGGGCAACGGCAACAACGGCCAGATGATAAATATGTCCACAACCACAAGTCCGGTGGCGGGGAAGGTGGGGCAGGCGTTGGCGTTTAACGGGACGAATCAGTATGTAAATAATGGATACTTCACGAATATTGACAATCAGAATGCTTTGACGATAAGCGCGTGGATAAAAGTTAAATCCTTTTCTGATTATGAGGCGATTTTTTCTAAATATGCATCCAGTGCAACATTGAGATATGAAGTAACATTGGCAGGGGCAGGATTATATGGTGTCGGAACAAATAACAAGAATATTCTATGGTCAATAGGAAACGGTAGTGGCTCTTCTTATGGATATACAACAAGTAATTTATTGTCGGCAAATTCGTGGTTCCACATTGTCACAGTTTATAATGGCAGTGGTTCTACTGATAGCGATAAAGCAAAAATTTACATAAACGGAGTGCAACAAACAGTAGCTTTTTCTGGAACGGCTATTCCGTCAGCCGGTCCTAATATTGGCAATGTGAATGCAACGATAGGAGAAAGGAATAATGGTTCTATATATTGGAACGGTTCTATTGACGACCTCCGCGTCTACAACCGCGCTCTGTCGGCGGGGGAGGTTCAACAGCTCTACAACATGGGTCGTTAAGGCGATAGAACTCCCGCAGCTCCGCATTTCGCAGGTCAAACCTGCGCGAGATTGTCGTCGCGCAGGTTTGACCTGCGGGATATTACGCTGTCACGGTTATGTTGATATAATAGTATCGTTAGAATTTATTTTTTGTAATCTTTTGTAATTTATGAAAAAAATCAAAGTAGCGATCAATGGTTTTGGTCGCATCGGCCGGGCGTTTTACAAAGCCGCCAAGGAACGGCCCGAGATCGAGCTCGTCGCGGTCAATGATCTCGGCGATAAAGAAATGATGGATTATCTTCTTCGTTACGACTCGGTTTACGGCAAAAGCGAGGCGACGCTTGAAGGCGCGCGGTATTTGAGCGAAAAAGATCCGGCTATGTTGCCCTGGAAAGATTTGGATATTGACGTGGTGGTGGAGTCAACGGGGCTATTCACTTCTTACGACAAAGCGCGGGCGCATATCACTGCCGGCGCGAAACGGGTCGTTGTGTCGGCGCCGGTTCACGGCGATCCGCGCGACGCGACCGAAGCCACCATTCTTCTGGGCGTCAACGAGGAAGCGTTCGCCGGAGCGGCCGTCACTTCCAACGCGTCCTGCACCACGAACGCCGCAAGCCCCGTGATCGCGATTTTGGATGAAGCGCTTGGCATTGAAAAAGCGGTTTTGAATACTGTTCACGCTTACACCGCGAGTCAGGCGCTCGTCGACGGACCGTCCAAGAAAGATTGGCGCGAGGGAAGGGCGGCGGCGCAAAATATCGTGCCCAGTTCAACCGGCGCGGCGATAGCGGTGACAAAAGCTTTTCCAAAATTGGAAGGTTTATTTGATGGCATTTCAATCCGCGTTCCGGTTGTTGCTGGTTCAATTGTCGACGTGACGTTTATCGCGAAACGCGAGACGAGCGCCGAGGAAGTCAACGAAATTTTGAAAAAGGCGGCCGGTGACGCGCGCTGGAAGGGAATTTTTACGGTCACGGAAGAGCCACTCGTCTCGCGCGACATCGTCGGCAACACTCACGCTTCAATCGCCGACCTCTCTTTCACCCGCGTCGTCGGAGGAAATCTCGTAAAGGTACTTGCGTGGTATGACAACGAGATGGGGTACACGCACACATTGGTTGAACATGTGATAAAAATCGGAGAGAGATTAAATTAAATTTTCAATTATCAATAAATTTTTCAATTTTCAAAACGAAGACGATGAAAATTTTTATCGGCGGAGACCACGCCGGGTTCGCGCTCAAAACAGCACTCATCTCTTTTCTTAAGGAGCTTCACCATGAAGTGGTGGATAAGGGTGATTTTGCGCCTGTGCCGCAAGACGATTATCCGAAGTACATCGGAGCTGTCGCCGAAGAGGTTTCAAAAAATCCGAATACCAGAGGAATCGTCATCGGCGGTTCCGGCGAGGGGGAAGCGATAGCGGCCAACAAATTTCCCCGCGTTCGGGCGGCCGAATATTACGGCGGCGCGCTTGATATCATCCGTCTCTCGCGCGAACACAATGACGCCAATGTTCTTTCGCTCGGCGCGCGATTTATCAAGGAAGCGGAGGCGAAAGAGGCGGTGAAATTATGGCTTGCGACTCCGTTTTCCGGCGAGGAGCGGCACCGCCGACGCATTGAAGAGATTGAACGGCTAAAAACTAACAGGCCGTAATTATATGGAAATTATTCCCGCCATCATCCCGAAAAGTTTCGCCGACCTGGAGGACAAACTTGGCAGCCTGGCCAAGCGCGCGCCGCTCGCGCAGATTGACGTGTTGGACGGCAGTCTGACCTCGCCGTCGGCGTGGCCTTATCAGTCGGCGTCAAAACCGGACCGGACGTTTGAAGCTATCGTAAAAGAAGATAAGGGTTTTCCGTTTTGGCAAGACATTGAATTTGAAGCGCATTTTATGGTCCGCGGGCCGGAACGGCTTGCCGCTGATTGGATTTCCGCCGGCGCCTCGCGGATAATCGTTCAGATTGAAGGAACGCAACACCTGGGCAAAGTGATTGAAGCTGTGTCCGGACGAGTTCCGATCGGCGTGTCGCTCGCGGTTGACACGCCAAGCGCCGCGATTAAAACATTCGCGAGCGACGTGGAGGTGATCCAATGCATGGGCTGGAAGTTCTCTCATTTGGGTAAACAGGGCGAACCGCTTGACCCGGCGGTTTTTGAAAAGATCCGCGGGTTGCGGCGTGATTTTCCGGAGGTTATAATTTCCGTTGACGGCGGCGTGACGCTAGAAAATTTCCGTGATCTTGCCGCGGCCGGCGCCGAGCGCTTTGTTGTCGGTTCAGCTATATGGGAGAGCGGCAATCCGCGCGAAGCATTGGCCAAATTTCAAGAGTCGCAAGAATCATGAGGTTAAACAGGTCGTATAAGTAGCGCAGACTATGATTGCCAATGATAAAATTTTGGAACTTGAGAAAACAGCGAATGAAATTCGCGTATCTATCATTGAGATGCTTGTTGAGGCTGGAAGCGGACACACGGCGGGGCCGCTCGGCATGGCTGATATTTTTGCGTATCTTTACTTTCACGGCTTGAAGCACGACCCGAAAAAACCCGACTGGCCCGAGCGTGATCGGTTGGTGCTTTCAAACGGCCATATCGCGCCGGTGCTTTACGCGGCCATGGCCCGCGCCGGTTATTTTCCGAAATATTGGCTTAAAACCTTGCGAAAATTCGGGTCGGCCTTGCAGGGCCACCCTCATCGCGATTTTTTGCCGGCGTTAGAAACCAGTTCCGGACCGCTCGGCTCCGGACTTTCCCAGGCGGTCGGAATGGCTTTGGCGGATAGAATTGATAATGGCCAGTCAGACAACCGATTCATTTATTGTCTGACTTCGGACGGCGAGCACGACGAAGGCAACACTTGGGAAGCGGCTATGCTCGCGGGCAAGGAGAAACTGGGCAACCTAATCCAAATCATGGACCGCAACAACATTCAGATTGAAGGATTCACCGAAGACGTTTTGTCTCTGGAGTCGCTTGTAAAAAAATACGAAGCGTTCAACTGGCACGCCCAGGAAATTGACGGCCACGATTTCAACGCCATTGACGAAGCTGTCAACCGCGCCAAAGCTTTTTTTGACAAGCCGTCAATTATCATTGCCCGCACCATTCCCGGCAAGGGCGTGGCCGAATTCGAACGGCGCTTCGAGTGGCACGGCAAGCCGCCGAACAAGGAAGAAGGAAAAATGGCTTTGAAGGAATTGCGGACACTGGGAGGTAAAATCAGGAGCGAACACCAGTAATCAGTCGGTTACAAGGTTCAACCTTGTAGAAAAGGAATGTTAAATAGCAATATAAAATTAAATAGCAAAATTTTTGGTGCCGATTGCGAGCAGGTGCCGATCCGAAACGGTTTCGGCGAGGGGCTTTTGGCGGCGGGCGAGGCGGACGAGCGGGTGGTCGGGCTTTGCGCCGATTTGACCGAGTCCACGCGCATGAATTTGTTCGCCGAAAAATTTCCCAAGCGTTTCGTGCAAGTCGGCGTGGCCGAACAGAATTTGGTGACGGTGGCAAGCGGCATGGCGGCTATGGGGAAAATCCCTTTTACTTCTTCGTACGCGATGTTTAGTCCGGGCCGGAACTGGGAGCAGATTCGGACGACTATTTGCTACAACAACCGGCCGGTAAAAATCGCCGGCAGTCACGCGGGCGTGTCAGTCGGCCCCGACGGTGGCACGCACCAAGCCATTGAAGATATCGCGCTCATGCGGGTTATTCCGCGGATGGTTGTTTTGTCGCCGTGCGATTCAAATGAGGCAAAAAAGGCGACATTGGCCGCGGCCAAGATTGACGCGCCTGTTTACATTCGGCTGGCCCGCGAGAAAACGCCGGTCATGACTACCGAAGCGACGCCGTTTGAAATCGGCAAAGCGCAAATTTTTTGGTCACCAAGGTCCGACCTTAAATCTGGAGAAAGGTCGGATCTTAAACCCGATGTGGGTATTATCGCCACCGGCGCGCTTTTGCACAGAGCCTTGTCTGCCGCGCGCTGGCTTTCCGAAGAAGGAGTGAAAGTTAAGGTGATGAATCTCGCCACTATCAAACCCCTTGATGAAAAGGCGATTGTGGCGCTCGCGCGGGAGTGCGGGGCGATAGTCACGGTTGAGGAGCATCAAATCGCGGGTGGCATGGGCGGCGCGGTGGCGGAATTTTTAGCCGCGCGAGCGCCGGTACCGATGGAATTTATCGGCGTGCGCGACCAGTTCGGCCAATCCGGCACGCCCGACCAATTGATCGAACACTACGGCATGGGAGAATCGCGCATTAAGGACGCGGCGCGCGCGGTACTCCGAAGAAAGTGATCATTTCCCGTGACGTTTTGTCTTGTGTGTCTATGATCACCACATGGTGAGGATAGATACATGGCAGGCGGAAGAGGCCATTAAGGGGAATCATGAAAAGGAGGCGGCAGGAAGTAAAATAACAAGAAAAATGAAGTGTCGGCTTCGCCGACGCAACTTTCGCTTTGGATTCATCCCCGCCGCTTCGCGGCGGGGATTCTCCGCAGTTACAATAAACAGCACAAACAGGCAGAATCAAAAAACCGACGGCGGGATCAGTTATTGTTTGCTGTACCGGGAATCAGAACTTCCAAACTTTGCACCCGTGTATCAATAACTTGCAACTTTTTAGCGATGTCCTTGATCTCGCGGCCTTTGCTGGTCCACTCTTTGTTCAACTCACTAAGTAGCGAGTGAATTTGCTCGCGATGTTCAGCCTCGGCATGTTTGGCGGGCGGCATGTCGGTGTCGTGGGCGGAATATATTTCAATATGCGCTTGTTCAAGACGGCGGAGCAATTCCCGCAAACGCGTCAAAAGGTTTGCGTGTTTAAGTTCAAGTTCCGCCTTATGGATTTCCAGAGTATCCATTTTTTCAGCGTACGCATCCGCCATAATTTCCTCGGCTTTTTCCGGTGTCATGCGAACATTAAAGCAGATTATCGGGTATCATTCAAATAGATTTTAATTTACGGCGGGTGTAACAGAAAACAATACAAACGAATTGTTTGATAAGGTGTAATAATGATAAGTACCGCTTGGAGTCGTCCATCCGACCACTAACTGGTATGAGCCGGGGCTGACGGTAACCGGCCACGCGACTATGCCTTGCGCCGGCAAACCCTGTAAAATTTCGCCGGGAACTTGTCTGTTGGTAACATTATTCCACAATATCATGGATACCAGACTGCCGGCAGGGGCATTTTGCAGGTTCCACGTGATGGTGAGATTTTGACCCTGGGCTACGCTTGAAGGCGTCGCGGAAAAAGTCAAAGACGGCATTACAATTGTAATAGGCAGTGCATTACTCACGCCGCTGGCCGTTTTACTTTTAGATTATCTACAACACTTGTAATGCCCGGGTTCATCATTAATACAGAGTCAAAAGGCGCAAAAGTGATAGACGATGGCGTTTGCTTGGCAAAGAGAGTCATGTACGGCTGGTCATTTATTAATACACCGTAGCTCGAATTGACCGCAGTGCCGAAATTTCCGCTGGGGTCACTCCCGGTAACAGTCACCAGATCAGGAAAGGAAACAGTTGAAGGTGTGATTGAATATATAATCGGCGTGGTCTGCGTGGAAATCGTAGCGTTTCCTCCTCCGATTCCGCCTGACGAATTTTCAAGAGAGGTGTAAAAATTGGCGCCGTCTCCGTTAGGCGCGCCTGAATCAAAATAATGGTACGTATCTCCACCCGGCGAAGCGGGGACTGCGGCAAGAGTTTTGGCGTTCACCAGGTCCTGCATGCTGCGCTGATAAGCCATGTTGCTGTTGTAAGCGGGAGAACCGACGGTCAGATTGGGACTGTTGTTTTCCGTGGCCGGAGCATTGCCGTTGCCGTTGGCGTTGTAGCTGCCGTCTGAATTATAGTAATTCCCCGGCACCTTTCCGGTGTCGGCGTACATAAGTTTGATGGCCGTGGACACTTGATTAACCTCTGCCTGTTTGGTGGCGTCGTGCGCCTTGACCTTGGCATCAGTGACGGCGGCCAAAACGATACTGCCCAAAAGGCCGATGATGGAGATCACCACCAAAAGTTCTATCAGGGTGAAGCCCCGGGAAACGCTCGGTCTGCAGTTCACAGCTTTCGGTTTTTTCATATTACTCGCGTCAGCACCAAAACCGTCACCAGGATATTGGTGAGGAAAGCGGCAAAGAGAATGGCAGAGGTGCGGCGAGGGAGAGCCGATGATGTGAGTTTCATCATTAGTGTACTTACTTCAACACGACATATTTTATCACAATGAAGGCCGTCAGCGCAATGTTGGTAACTATGACACCGATCAAAATCTTCTTTGTTGACTGGGGAGTAATGCCGCGTTTAGCAAAGAAATCTTCAATACTGAATTTATACAGCCGCGAAAAACGCGCTGGCCGCGCAGGCAGTGGGCCCATGTCTATTTTTTCCTCGTCAAACTCCACGCCGTCGGTTTGCATGCGTAAATTATACACGATGTGTTTTTTTAAAAAAGCTTGGGGTTGCGGCGACTATCGCCTAATCCGGCAGAGCTTCCGTAATTCTTGGAGTTTTCGGGGTCTCTATGCTAGAATCCTGCCATGGTTATAACGCACTTCGGCCTCGAGGCCTTTAAAATTCAATTCGGCGATATGGTTATCGCTCTTAATCCGCCATCCAAGGAGTCAAAATTTAAAAATACCCGGTTTGGTTCCGATATCGCGCTCGTTTCTCTTAATGATAAGGACATGAACGGCGTGGAGAACGTGACTTTCGGCGATCACGCGCCGTTTGTGGTGAGTGGTCCGGGGGAATACGAGATCAAAGGAGTGTTCATCAAGGGCTTCCGAAGCGATTCGCATTACGGCGTGTCCGCGTCCGAAAAAGAGCCGCGGTTGAACACCATATACAGTATCGCCTTGGAAGGGATGAATATTTGTTTTCTCGGCGGCCTTGATTCAAAAGACGTGCCGGCTGACACGAAAGAGGCTCTGGACGATATTGATATCTTGTTTGTGCCGATCGGGGGAGCCGGCGTGCTTTCTCCGGCGACGGCATATGAGTTGGCGGTTAAACTTGAACCGCGCTTGATTATTCCCATGCACTACAACGGAGCAGACGATAAAAATTTGAAAATTTTCCTAAAGGAAGCGGGCGAAGAGAAAATCGCGCCGCGGGAAAAACTGACTCTGAAAAAAAAAGACCTGGAGGGAAAAGAAGGAGAGGTGGCGGTTCTTTCTCAAATGTAAAACTTGGGGTGTAAAAATCGGAATTGGAGATGTTCCGCAAAGCGGAAATCGGCAGTTTTCAATTTTATATTTCAATTTTGATTTAACGATGTTTGATTATATTGAACAGCTTCGCAAAAAGCCGATTATGGCGCGCAGACGCCTGGCTATTCTTTTGGCTGTCGGACTCACGGCTGTCATTATCGTTATCTGGGTTTCCACGCTGGATTTTGGCGGTACCGGCGCGCAAGATACGCAAACCGTTTCCACGGATCTCGCGCCGTTTGAGGAAATCAAGACAAGCTTCAGTGTGTTTTATGATTCAGTAAAGACAATGGCTGAGGGATTATTTTCGCCGGCGGCGACATCCACATAACGAAGCGCGTTAAAAAGCGGCCCGGCGCCGATTTGGAATCGGCGCCGGGCCGCTTTTCTTTTCGTTCATTTTCTGTTAGAATTCTCGCATTATGGCTGTGTCAAAAGAGAATAATGATCCGGAAAAGGAGCCGGAATCCAACAAACCAAGCATAGTTTCCAGGAGTATTTCAACTGAAATGCGCGAGTCGTATTTGGACTACGCCATGTCGGTGATTACCGCGCGCGCTTTGCCTGACGTGCGAGACGGTTTAAAACCCGTGCACCGCCGCATTCTCTACGCTATGCACGAAATGGGTTTGACTGCGGCGGCTAAAACTCGCAAGTCGGCGGCGGTGGTCGGTGACGTGCTCGGGAAATATCACCCGCACGGCGATGTGGCCGTTTACGACTCTATGGTCAAAATGGCGCAGGATTTTTCCATGCGCTATCCGTTGATTGTCGGCCAAGGCAACTTCGGCAGTATTGACGGCGATCCGCCCGCCGCCCAACGCTACACCGAAGCGAAAATGTCCAAGTCTGCGGCGGAAATGATTCGCGATATTGAAAAAGAAACCGTTGATTGGCGTGACAACTACGACAGTACCAGAAGGGAACCGGTGGTTTTGCCCGCCGCCGTTCCCAATCTTTTGTTAAACGGCACTTTAGGCATAGCCGTCGGTATGGCCACTAATATCCCGCCGCATAATCTCGGTGAGGTGGTTGACGCTACGATTCATCTTATAGACAACAAGGAGGCCACGACCGAAGAGCTCATGCAATTTATCAAAGGTCCGGATTTTCCCACGGGCGGCATAGTTTTCGGCGCCAAGGACTTGGCGCACGCCTACGGCTCCGGCCGAGGCGGCGTGGTGACGCGCGGCGTGGCGGAAATCGTGGAAAGCAAATCCGGCGCGTTCCAAATCATCGTTACGGCTATTCCATACCGTGTTAATAAAGCCGAGCTGATTGTCCAAATTGCCGATCTCGTCCGAGACAAGAAAATTGACGGCATTAAAGGTCTGCGCGACGAATCGTCGAAAGATATCCGCGTTGTCATCGATCTCAAGCAGGGTGCTTATCCGGAAAAGGTTCTTAATTACCTCTATAAGCACACCCAGCTTGAAGAAACTTTCCACTTCAACGTGGTGGCTTTGGCGGACGGTATTCCCGAAACCCTGTCGCTTAAAGCCATTCTTGAAGAATTCGTTGTTCATCGCGCCACGGTGGTGCGCCGCCGCACGGAATTTGATCTCAAAAAAGCCCAGGAGCGCGAACACATTCTGCTCGGTCTGTCTAAAGCCTTGGACCACATTGATGAGATAATCAAACTCATTAAAAAGTCAAAAGATACGGCGGAAGCGGCGGCCAATTTGATGAAGCAGTTCAAATTTTCCGACAAACAGGCGGCGGCCATTCTGGACATGAAACTCCAGCGTCTGGCCGGTCTTGAGCGCAAGAAGATTGAAGATGAACTTACGGCCACTCAAGCGCTGATCAAAACGCTCAAAGAAATTTTGGCCAGTCCCAAGAAAATTTTCGGTATAATCAAAGACGAGCTTAGGGAGATCAAAGAGAAATACGGCGACGAGCGCAGGACAAAAATCGTGAAGCAGGGCGCCGGCACTTTCACCGAAGAAGATCTCATTCCCGACGAAGAAAGCGTTTTGGTTTTTACGCGGGGCGGTTACATCAAACGCACTGATCCGGAAGAGTATAGAAAACAGAAGCGCGGCGGCGTCGGGGTGGTGGATTTGGACACCAAAGAAGAGGATTTCGTGAGCAGTTTCCTCACCACCACCACTCATAGCGATCTTTTATTCTTTAGCGATAAAGGCAAGGTCTATCAGGTAAAAATGTACGAAATCCCCGAAGGCAAACGCGCCACCAGAGGCAAGTCCGTAATGAATTTTATCCAGCTCGCTCCGGACGAAAAGGTGACAAGCATTTTGGCGATGCCCAAAGCCGTTAAGCAAAGCGCTCTCTCGCTTCTTATGGTTACCAAATCAGGCATTGGCAAGAAAGTGGCGGCTGAAAGTTTCCATGACGTGCGCCGAAGCGGTCTTATTGCCATCAAGTTGAGAGATGATGACCAGCTCATTTCGGCTTCGTTCGTGGAGAAGGGCGATGAAGCCATTGTCGTTACCGGAAGCGGCCAGTCTATTCGTTTTAAAGAAAGCGACGTGCGCGAGATGGGACGGGCGGCCGCGGGGGTGCGGGTGGTGCGGCTGAAGAAAAACGACTCATTGGTTGGCGCCGATGTCATCAAGAAGACTCAGAAGAATCCGACACTTCTTGTTATCATGGAAAACGGTTTCGGCAAAAAGACGATTCTCAAAGAATACAAGACGCAAAAACGCGGCGGCAGCGGCATTAAAACCGCCAAGATCACGTCAAAGACCGGAAAGCTGATCGCCTCGAAGGTTGTTGACGAATCGGAGACCGAAGAGGTTATCGCCATTTCCAAAAAAAGCCAGGTCATTCGCGTTGACGTCAAAGAAATTCCAGTTATCGGCCGTCAGACCCAGGGAGTCCGTATCATGAAATTGCGGGAAGGGGATTCCATAGCGTCGCTGACCTGTTTGTAATTTTCCTTAACAACAAAGTTCCAACGGTGCCGCCCGTCCAACACCCCGCCAGCGTTGCTTTTGGGGGTAGAACGGGCGGCTAACTTTATGTTAGTATATTGCTATCTTGTTTAGCGATCCGCAAAAGAATTTGGAGCAGTTCGGTCTGGCTAAAGGCGCGCGCGTGGCTGATTTGGGAAGCGGCGCCGGTCATTATGTTTTGGCCGCGGCAAGAATTGTGGGCGGAGACGGCCGGGTATTTGCCGTAGATGTTTTGAAGGATCTTCTCCAAAAGATAAAAAACGAAGCGGCGCGGAGTCATTTGGTCAATGTCGAAACATTATGGGGCGATGTGGAGAGGCTTGGCGGCACGCGCCTCCCGGACGCGTCGGTCGACGCCGCGTTGGTTTGCAACACATTGTTCCAATTGGAGGAAAAGAAAGATTTTCCTTTGGAGGTTAAGAGAATTTTGAAGCCCGGCGGCCGGGTGCTAGTGGTTGATTGGAGAGAGTCATTTGGCGGCATGGGGCCGCAGCCGGAACACGTGGTCGCGGCGCAGGCGGCGCGGTCGCTTTTTGAGAACGCCGGTTTTTCCCTGGAAAAGGAAATTTCCGCGGGTGCGCATCATTACGGTTTTATTTTCAAGCGCGGCGTTTAGTCAATATTATTCGGTTATTATCAATCATTAACCACGATGCCAAAAGTCAGTCCTTTCCAAGCGGTCGTTCTCGCCGTGTTCGCCGTGGCGGCAGTCGGCGGTTTGATATTGCTCGCTATTACCAAAGGTCATTCAAGCGGCAGCGGCGTGCCGGTAGTGATTTGGGGCACGCTTCCCGCGAGCGATTTTAATAATGCCATAAGCGATCTGACAGCCGGTACAAACGGCTTAAAGATTAACTATGTTGAAGAGCAGACGGATAGCTTCGATCAGAATTTGATTGAGGCGCTCGCCTCCGGCACCGGTCCCGATGCGATTCTTCTGCCGCAAGATTTGATTGTGAAAGAAGGCGACAAGGTCGCGCCCATACCGTACACGATCATGCCGCTCCCAACCTTTAAGAGCACTTTTATCCAGGAGGGAGAATTGTATCTCGGAAGCAACGGCATCCTCGGCATGCCGTTTGCCGTTGACCCGCTCGTGATGTATTGGAACCGCGATCTTTTGTCTAACGCCGGCATCGCCGTGCCGCCCAAGACCTGGGATGAATTTCTCACGCTCGTGCCGAAGCTTACCGTCAAGGACAATTCCGGAAATATTTCGCAAAGCGGCGTAGCCATGGGCGAGTTCGCCAACATCGCGAACGCCAAGGACATAATCGCGGCGCTTCTTCTCCAGACGGGCAACCCGATTATGACCTACGGCGGCACTGCCGGCAGTTTGGCGTCAACCCTGACACCCACGACGCTTTCCTCCATCGGCGCTATCAATTTTTACACTGATTTTGCCGATCCTGTAAAGCCGGATTATTCGTGGAATCGGGCGTTGCCGAACTCATTGCAGTTGTTTTTGGCCGGCAAACTGGCGTTCTATTTCGGTTTCGCTTCGGAGGCGTCGGCCATCCGCGCCAAGAATCCCAATCTGAATTTTGACGTTACTTATTTCCCCCAGCCTAAGGATGCCGCCGTGACGACGACTTTCGGCCGGATGTGGGCGCTGGCTCTTCTTCGCGTGTCGCGCAATTCCGACGCGCAAAATGACATTTTGGCTTTGACGGCCGACGCGCCAATCGCTAAATGGGGAAACATTACGGGCTGGCCGCCGGTGCGGCGTGATTTGCTATCGGCCAACCCGAGCGACCCGTACCAGTCCATCTTTTACGATTCCGCCTTATCAGCCCGCGCCTGGCTTGATCCCAACCCCGCGCAATCCACCGCGATTTTCCAAAACATGATAGAATCTATAACAAGCGGCGCCAAAGAAGTGGGGGCCGCGTTGGATAACGCGGGGCAAAATCTTAATAATTTCGGAAGACAATGAAAAGCGCCGCGTCATTCATGACAAGTCTGCTCTTTGTTAGCGCGATTGCGGCCGCGGCGAGCGCGCCGGCGCTCGCCGCGGCGCAAAGCGGTCTTGTACCGTGCGGTACGCAGTCGTCGGGCGGAGTGGTAACCGATCCCTGCGGCTGGAACGATTTTTTCACTCTGGCCAACAATATCGCCAATTTCCTTATCATCACCGGAGCCGCGGTGGCCACGCTCGCTTTCGCTTACGCGGGATTTCTGATGCTCACGGCCGGCGGCGAAACGGGCAAGATTCAGGAAGCCAAGGCTATTTTCGGCAAAGTCTTAATCGGTTTTCTTTTCATGCTGGGCGCTTGGCTCATCGTTCACGCCATTGACGCGATGATTGCAGGGAGTTTTTTGGATAATAGCGTATTAAAGTCATCAGTGATATGAAATTACTCAATAAAATTTATTGGATCGCGATCGGTTATGTTCTAACGCCAACATCTTCGGTTTTTGCCATTACTTGCCAACCTGGCCAGCCTTGTAGCGCTACGATCCAAAATCCTTTGGGCGCCAACAATACCATCACCCAGTTCATCTCTATCATTTTGGACACGGTTTTTCCCATTGCCGCGATTGCCTGCGTTTTTTTTCTGATTTACGCGGGCTTTCTCATGGTGGTGCATGGCGGCAATGAAGAAAAACTTGCCGAGGCGCGCAGGGCTTTTCTATGGGCTGTGATTGGCGTGGCCGTTATTCTTGGCGCCAAAGTGCTTTCAGCCGTCATTTGCGGCAGTATAAATCAATTGAGCAGCACCCATCTTTCATGCCCCACAAGCTAAATACCAATCAGAGCGCACAGCGAGGCCTTGCCTTGCTGAGTTCAGCAAGGCAAGGCCTCGCTGTTATAATGGCCTTCGCGCCGATTTCAGTTTTTGCCCTGACTACCCCCAAAAATCTCACCGATTTCGTCAACAATTTTATTGTCATTCTTAATTATCTCATTCCCTTCATTGTCGGTTTCGCCTTTTTCGGCTTCATGATCGGACTTTTGAAATATGTCGGCAGCGGGGGAGACGAGGAGCGTTTGAGCCAGGGCAAACAGCTTATCGTCTACGGTCTTGTCGGCATGGTCATCGCTTTTTCTTTCTGGGGTTTGGCAAAAATCATCGCCAATACGTACTTGGCATTGGGGGTATAAACAAAAGTCGAAAGTATAAAGTATAATATTTTAAATATTTTAAATATGGGAAAAGTAAAACTAGAGAATATCAAGGCGTTGCCTTGCTATATTAAAAATCAATTCATGAAAAAGTCAAAATTCAGCATCTCAAAAAAATTTTTAGCAATAACTGCAGTGGTGTCCGTGATTGCGGCAGGATTGGCATTCGCGCCGCTCTCTTTTGCCTATACGGGTGACTACTGCCAAGGACCGAACGGCGCGATTACAGCCCCTGACGCGAACGGAAAATGTCCGTCCGGCTACGGTTTGGTAAATATGGGGGCAAACGGCAGCGTCTCATCCAATCCGATCACTAATCTATCCGGTCTGATCGCCCGCGTTCAAGACATTATAAACATACTCATCCCGTTCCTTATCGGCCTCGGAGTTTTTCTCATAATTTACGGTGTTTTTACATATATTGCCCATGCCGAGGA
>JAGWZX010000002.1 GCA_018968805.1 Patescibacteria group bacterium
CTCCGGAACACTTGCTTTTCTATGGCCCGCCAGGCCTCGGTAAGACAACACTTGCCCATCTTATCGCCAAAGAGATTGGCGCCGCCATAAAAGTCACGTCCGGCCCGGCTATTGAGAAAGTTGGCGACTTGGCTTCCATACTAACCAATCTTTCTCCGGGTGATGTTTTGTTTATTGACGAAATTCACCGCCTAAATAAAACCATCGAAGAAGTGCTTTACCCCGCCATGGAATCGGGCGAACTGGATATCATAATCGGCAAAGGACCGTCCGCCCGCACTATTCAACTAGAACTGCCGCCCTTCACGCTTGTAGCCGCCACCACCCGCATCGCCCTCCTTTCTTCACCGCTCCGTTCCCGTTTCGGCGGCGGTGTTTTTCGCCTGGAGTTTTACACTCCGGAAGAAATTGAGGAAATTGTTCGCCGTTCGGCTAAAATTTTAGGAGTAGCCGTGGAGAAAGAGGCCATTAAAGAAATCGCCGCGCGCAGCCGCTTCACGCCGCGCACCGCCAATTATCTTTTGAAGCGTGCGCGCGACTTTGCCCAAGTGACAAAGGAAACCTTAACCAGAGAGACTGTTGACCGAGCCTTGGCTTTGCTTGGTATTGACATTTTGGGGCTCGGCCCCGCCGATCGCGCCCTCCTCAACGTTCTTATCGAAAAGTTTTCCGGCGGACCGGTTGGCTTGAACACCCTTGCGGCCGCGCTTTCCGAGGAACAAGCGACCATTGAAGAGGTCCACGAGCCGTACCTCATCCGTCTCGGCCTTCTGGAACGCACCCCGCGCGGCCGCGTCGCCACAGAAAAGGCCTTCGGGCATTTAAAAATCAAAAAGAAGGGCCAGGACACCCTTATAAAATGAACGCGCCCGAGAATCCGGCGCGGGTAAAGAACGAATGCTAGCAGGTGATCATGGCGAACACTGGCGCGCGCCCGCCCGAATCAAACATCTGACAATCCGGCGAACCTTGACCGCAGTTTTCAATAAATTCAAATTTGTATGTATTGTATAATATACTAACGGTATTTACCGTTAACCACTCAATAACTTGTCCGGACACAATAAATGGACGCAAATAAAACGCCAGAAAGAAAAAACCGACGCCCAGAAGTCGAAACTTTTTGGCAAACTGGCTAAGTTGATCGCCGATGAAGCCAAAAAGGCCGGAGGCAACCGCAACTCGGCCGGCCTCAGGGCGGCCGTTGAGCGCGCCAAGGCGGAAAATATGCCGAACGAAAACATTGAGCGCGCCATCAAAAAATCCACCGAGGCAAGCGCGGCGTTAGAAGCTATTACCTATGAGGCTTATGGCCCGGGCGGCGCGGCTATTATCATTGAAGTGCTCACTGATAATCGCAACAAGGCCGCTCAGGAGGTGAAGGTGATTCTGGCACGCCACGGAGTTTCTCTTGCTTCACCGGGAAGTGCCTCTTGGGCGTTCATGAAATCCGGTATGGCATGGACGCCGACAGCCTCTATTCCTCTTTCTCCGGGGGATTCCGAGCTTCTCCTTAAAATCTCAGAGGAACTTGAAGACAACGACGACGTGCAGGAGGTTTTTACCAATGCGGAATAATATGCGCGTCCTTGCGATAGACCCGGGATACGAAAAGATGGGCGTAGCCGTTTTGGAAAAAACGTCTGGACGAGAAATCCTGATTTTCTCTGAATGTTTCAAAACATCGCGCACCGTTTCGCACGCGAAACGGCTCTCCGGAATATCCGGAGAAATAACACGACTCTTGGAAAGATACAGACCGGAATTCCTATCGGTGGAAAAATTATTTTTCGCCAAAAATCAAAAAACCGCGCTTCAGGTAGCCGAAGCGCGCGGCGTCGTTTTGGCCGAAGCGGCCAAAACCGGCCTTACCGTCAAGGAATTCACTCCGATGGAAGCCAAGATCGCCGTGACCGGCTACGGCCGGGGGAATAAAAATCAGATAAAATACATGGTGGAAAAAATGATTGCGATCAACAAAAAAATCAAAGAAGACGATGAGTATGACGCTATCGCCCTGGGTCTTACTTTTCTGGCAAGCTATCGCGGTTCAGAATAATCCACAGGTCGGTATTATTTGCAAAAAATTTTATTTCTGATAAAAATAGGACACGCACGATTGCGTGCGTGCAATCGATTAAAAATTAATCTTTCGCGACATGGATAGCGACAACGACAGCGTGCTCGATCCGGACGTTAACGAGCCGGAAGAAGAATCGCCGGATTTTGCGAACGATGAGGAAACTGACGATTTGCTTTAACAAAAACCGCCAGCTAAAGCTGGCGGTTTTTGTTTTAGCGCACACTGATCTTTAAAAACTGGTGTTTGCCGATACGGACAATGATACTTTTGTTGAGTTTATAAAACGGGTCGAATATTTTTTCTCCGGTCTCGACATTTTCCACGGAGCCGGTTTCAACCAGCCGCCGAAACCGCGTGCGCGAACCTGCAAAAACAGCCAGGTGATCGATTAAAGCGGCTTCCTTCGGCACTTCAACCTCCTTGATATTCTCAGGTAGAGATTTTTTAGAAAAAACCGCGCTGAAATTTTTCTTAGCGAGCATCGCTTTCGCGGAACCGTGATGCATAGCCACAATCGTTTCCGCCAATCTTGCTTTAATGTCGCGAGGGTTTATGCCACCCGCCAAATCAGCTTTAATCTGGGTGATTTCAGTAAGTGGTACTGCTGTACACAGTTCAAAAGTCGGCAAAATAAGAGTGTCTGGCCAACTCATGACCTTGCCAAACATCTCTTCCGGTCCTTCGTCCAAAGAAACCATATTGCCTTCGGTCTTGCCCATTTTTTTACCCTCCTGATCAACAAGGAGTTTCATTACGACAATAAATTTTTCTTTATGTCTCATCCTTTTTAAAAGGTCCCGGCCCATGAGCATGTTGAAGGTTTGGTCATTTCCACCAACCTCGCCGTCGACATCCATCGCCACTGAATCGTATCCCTGCAAAGCGGGGTACAAAAACTCATTCATATACAAATCTTTCCCTTCAGCTATCCGGCGCTGGAACATATCCCGCTTTATAGTCTGCGCGTATGTAATAAAAGATAACAACTTTGCAATATCAGCCATAGATAAGGCGTTCAACCATTTGGAATTGTACTTTAGTTTCGCCGGGTTCTTGCCGCCAAAGTCCAAAATCGCAGACGTTTGTTTTTTATACTGTTTGGAATTTTCCAAAACCTGCTTGCGTGTCAAAGGCGTACGCGCAGCCAATTTGTCCGTAGGATCGCCAATAGTCGCAGTAAAATCACCGACAAGGAGGACGGCCTTGTGGCCCAGCTTTTGAAACTGCGCAAGTTTAAGAATCGGGACGACAGAACCGAGATGGAGCGTCGGTCCAGTAGGGTCGATACCAAGATACATGGAGAGCGTTTCCCCGGAAAGAAGCTTCTTGCGTAAGAAATCCCGGTCGGGATATATTTTCTCCACCCCCCGGGTGAGAAATTCCTCAACTAGACTCTCTTTTTCTGTAATTTTATTCCTCATGGCGCCCATTGTAGCACGCAGCGGGTTCATGCGATATGATACGATAATATCACTCACATGAGACGTGCGCTTTCTTTCATTCATACCCGGCTATTTAAGGAGCTTGTCCTTTTCGGCGGCATTGTGGCATTTTTAATTGCCGCCGCGATTTTATTGTGGATTTCCACCCTAACCCTCCCCGATCTGCACGCGTTCAGTGACCTTAAAACCCTCCAGTCCACCAGAATCTTCGACCGAACAGGCAAGATTTTACTGTACGATTTCGGCCAGGGCATCAGGCGCACGGAAGTGCCTGACAATGAAATCTCGCGGAACATTAAAAACGCCACGGTAGCGATTGAGGACAGCGACTTCTACGACCACCCGGGTGTTCGTTTCACCTCGATTATTCGCGCCGCTATTGCGGATATTATAGGCGGCAGTTACGCCCAAGGAGGGTCGACCATCACCCAACAAGTAATAAAAATGTCCCTGCTGAATTCCCAAAAATCCATCACCAGGAAAATAAAAGAGGTTATTCTTGCTCTGAAGCTGGAACAAGTGATGTCAAAAGACGACATTTTGGATATTTATCTCAACGAGGCGCCGTACGGCGGCACTTTGTATGGCGTCGAGGAGGCAAGCGAGGCTTATTTCGGCAAAAAAGCTTCGGATGTTGACCTTGCCGAAGCGGCATACCTGGCCGCACTGCCGAACGCCCCAACATACTACTCGCCGTACGGAAATCACAAAGATGCCTTGGAGGCTAGAAAGAACCTGGTCTTACAAAGAATGCTTGACAAGCATTTCATCACGCAAAGCGAGTTCGACAAGGCTAAAACAGAACAGGTGGTCTGGCAACCGGAAGAGAACGTCGGCATTAAAGCGCCCCATTTCGTGATGTTTATTCGCCAATACCTGGAAGACACTTACGGGGCTGACGCTGTGTCTGGAGGCGGACTGAGAGTCATTACCACCCTGGATTACGGATTGCAGCAAAAAGCGGAACAGTTAGCCAAGCAATATGCCGCCTATAATCTAAAAAATTTCGACGCGGAGAACCTCGCGTTGGTGGCGATTGATCCGAAAACCGGACAAATTCTTGCCATGGTCGGCTCTAGGGACTATTTTGACAAGACTATAGACGGTAATTTCAACGTCGCCCTCGCCCACCGTCAACCCGGTTCGGTCTTCAAACCAATCGTTTACGCCGAGGCTTTCAATAAGGGATACACGCCGGACACCGTGGTCTTCGACCTGCCAACGGAATTCGACACTAACTGCAACCCTGACGGCACGCCGATTATTGCCGGCAACGAAAGCAAATGCTATATGCCCGTGAACTACGACGGAAAATACCTTGGGCCAGTCAGCTTCCGGGATGCCCTTGCCCAGTCTCGCAATATTCCGTCGATCCAGGTGTTGTATCTTGCAGGGTTGCGCGACTCCTTGAAACTCGCCAAAGACATGGGCATTACCACTCTAACTAACGTCGATCAATATGGCCTGACTCTTGTCCTTGGAGGCGGTGAGGTTTCGCCGCTTGAAATGACTTCGGCATATTCGGTTTTCGCCAATGATGGGGTGCGCAATCCTTACACCGGAATTCTTGAGATAGATGACAAGGACGGCGCAGTACTTGAGTCGTACACGCCCCATCCCGTACAAGTCTTGCCGCCAGCCTCCGCCGAAATGATAAATGACATACTTTCTGACGAGGCAGCTCGGGTGCCGGAGTTCGGCTCTCATTCGGCGTTGTATGTGGCTGGCCGGCCGGTGGCCGATAAAACAGGCACGACTAACGATTATAGGGACGCGTGGATCATAGGTTACACCCCCAACTTGGCCGTTGGTGCCTGGGCTGGCAACAATGACGACCACCCTATGAAAAAAAAGATTGCCGGTTTTATTGTAGCCCCTTTCTGGAACGCGTTCATAAGCGAGGCTCTCCAACAGTATCCTGTTGAAAATTTCATAAAACCGCCGGCAATTGACAAGAGCACGGAAAAACCCGTGCTGGCCGGCTTCTGGCAAGGCAATCAATCCTATTTTATCAATAAACTCTCCGGTGAATTAGCCACCCCTTTGACTCCGCCGGAGCTTAGAGAAGAGCGTGTGGTCACCGACGTACACTCTATCCTCTATTGGGTTGATAGAAACAACCCCACGGGGCCCCCGCCCGCCGATCCGAACCAAGATCCGCAGTTCAACCTATGGGAGTACGCCGTGCAGAAGTGGGTGAAAGCGCAGGGAATTGTCGACCAGACAAACGCGGTAATCCCAACCACTCTCGACTCAATGCACCGCCCGGAACTGGCTCCCCAAATAACGATTCAGAACCCGACGCCGAATCTTCCCTACGACAAAAACAGCAGAGTGACTGTCACTGTTTCAACGACCAGCAGCTTTCCCATCGCTAGAATCGACTACTTCGTAAATGATGTGTTTGTGGGAACCAGCGGTAATTACCCTTGGAGTTTCAGTTTCGTACCGTCAGCGCTCGACTCACTGCGATCCACGAATCGTATTCGGGCCGTAGCCTACGACACCGTCGGCAACCGCAGCGAAGCTGCGGGAACCTTCCGAGTAACTCTGTAATTCAACGAATATTGCGGGCTGGGGTGGACGCGATTTGTTTGGTGAATTCGGAAAGGATGCGCTCTTTTTTTATATAAAGCTCGTTTTTCAAAGCCGGGTGGGTTTTTACAAAAAAAGTGTCGCCGCGAAAGCTCACTGAATCATTAGGCAAAGACACCCCCGTAACTGCCAGCACGCAGTCCAAAAAAACACCCTTCAAAACGGCTTCTTTTTGGCCGAGGGTTTTAAACTTTTCAAGAAAAAAAGAGATTTGCTCCATCTTTTTATAAACAAAATACTACACCGCGCCGAGCCGCAACACTCATATAATTAACTGGCGATGTTGTGTAAAAATTTAAAACATTTCCGACGGTCCGCACAACCTTATGACAAAACGCCCGTCAACGGTTCATCGGCATTACCAGATACATAAAACTTTTATCCCCGACGCCTTTGATCACCACCGGCCTGCTCGGACCGCTGAATGCCAAAGATACACTGTCCGTGCTTATTGATTGCAGGCAGTCGGCGATGTATCGATAATTGAAGTTCGCCTCTGTCGGCTCCCCGGAAATGGCGGCGTCTAAAACGGTCGTACTCTCACCGATGTTGTTGTTTTTGGTGGTCAGTTCGAATTTTTTATCGCGGGGTACCACTGTAATATTCACCTGGTTGAAAGTATCGGAAAAAATGGTGGCTATCTTGAGCGCGCGCGACAAATCATCTTTCAAGAGAACCGCCTCTGTTTTGAACTCTTTTGGAATGATTTGGTGGTAATCCGGAAAGGTGCCGTCGACAACCCTCGATGTTAGTGTGGTTGACTCGGAAAAAATCGTGATTTGATTTTTATTGATACACACCCGCACCGACTCGTCGCCATCCTCAAGAACTTTTATGATTTCTTGGGTGTTTTTGAATGGAATTAGGATGTTGCCGAAGTTGGGTGTTTTATTTTTAATCTTTTTTTCCGCCAAACGAAACGAATCGGTAGCGGCGAATACCACAGAGTCGTCTTCCGGGTAAACAAACACACTGGAAAGTTCCGCTTTGATGTTTGAATTCGATGAACTGTACCAAACCGCCTTCAAACCTCTTACCAATTCGGCGGCGTTAATATCAAAACAATTTTCTTTTCCGGCTTCTGGAATGGTGGGAAAATCGTCCGGCGGCAAACATTTGATTGCGGTTTTGTTTTTTGGTGTCGTAACAAACAAAGTACTGCCCTCGGTTTTAAGGGCAACGTTTTTACCGGGCAGGTTCGCAAAAAACAAAGCGAGGGGTTTCGCCGGCACCGCAACAACCCCCTCTTCATACACCTTTGCGGCCACATTGGCACAATACCCGAAATCCAAATCAGTGGAACTAACCGCCACATGCCCTTTTTCCGCCCGGATTAACACACAAGAAAGGACGGGGAGGTTTAAATTCTTACCAGCTACCCGCTCAGCTTGGGAGACCGCCTTTTTAATTTTTTCTTGCACACACTCTATCTTCATATTTTATTTATTTTATTATTGATAATATTAAAAGTGGGGATAGAGTGGATAATTTTTGTATAGGGAAAATTTTTATTTTTTCAAAAACAAATGTTGACAACCTGGTGCAACCATAAAGATGTTTTTATCCTGTGGATTTTTAATGAATTTATACACAAACCACCGATAGTTTTTCACAGTTTAATAACCTCTAAATCTAAATCATGGCGCGGATCTGGGCCAATTCTTGTTCTAAGTTAGTATTGAATTTCAATTCCCCTTTTATTTTTTCACAGGAGTGGATTACGGTTGTGTGGTCGCGTCCTCCTAATTTTTGGCCGATTAAAGGGTATGACACATTGAAGTCTTGACGCAGGATATACATAACCAACTGGCGGGGTTTGACCACCTCTTGCCGTCTGGTTTTTTCATAAATATCGGATTCTTCAATATTGAAAAAACTAGCCACCGCTTTTGTCACCTCTTTTACGGACACCGCCTTTTTGGGTTTGTTTGTGTTTTTTATGAGTGCGCGCACTTCGGCGATACCGAGTTCGTGTTTTTTCAACTCAGACTGGCAAATGAGCAAGTTGAGCATACCCTCAAGTTCGCGTATATTCCCCTCTATGGTTGTTGCGAGATGGTCCAGCACTTCCGGGGAGACAGTGACACTGCTTTGGCGCGCTTTAGTTTTAAGGATAGCAAGACGAGATTCGCGGTCGGGGGTGGGAATATCCACGATCATTCCTGCGGCAAAACGGGATTTTAGGCGGTCTTCCAGGTTGGGGATGAAATTCGGGTGTTTATCCGAGGAAAAAACGATTTGTTTGTTGTTTTCGTACAAAGAATTGAACAAATGGAACAACTCCTCTTGGGTCTTTTCTTTATTTGCCAGAAATTGGATATCATCCATGATTAAAATGTCATACTTGCGGTATTTTTCCTTGAACTGGTTGACGTGATTTGCTTGCACCGAATTGACGTAGTCAATCACAAACTTTTCGGATGTAACGTAAAACACTTTACGCCCCCCTTGGTTTTTAACATGATTGCCGACGGCTTGAATAAGGTGGGTTTTGCCGTGCCCTGTGTTGCCGTAGATAAAGAGAGGGTTGTATACCTCGCCGAGTTTCCCCACCACCGCTTGGGCGGCGGCGTAGGCCAACTCGTTAAACGGCCCGACAACAAACGATTCAAAGGTGTATTTCGGGTTAAGATTATTTTCTTTGTCTATGTAAAAATCCTCAAGAGGTAAAGGGGGTACCGCCGCCGCCAGCGATTTTACGCCACCCGCCTCTTTTTGTTTACCGCCGTCTCTCGTAATGAGATATTCCACCGATCGCACACCGGAAGACAATGTCCGCAACGAATGCAAAATAGTTTTATGGTATTTATTGTAAAGCCACTCTTTGGCAAACGCGTTCGGCACAGACACGAATACCACACCCTCTTCTTGTTTCAAAATGCGGGTATCTTTAAACCAGGTGTTGAAGTTTGCTTTGGACACGGCCAATTCAATTTCAACCAGCACGCTGTTCCATAGTTGTTCGTTTTCCATAATGCGATAGGTTTATCAATTATATACCGAACCTGCGCTCAACACCCTTGTCCCGCAAGTATTTTTATGTTCATAAGGTGTTTATAGTTTGTGGAAACCACTCTGTTTGATTTTTCAGAAGCGCGCTGAACGCGGCCATGTTTTGTTATGCTTGTCCTCACGGGGGCGCCTCGTGTTATGGGGGTGGGGCCAGCGGGACCTTCCGGAGTTTCAAGCGCACCTTTAGTCGCCGGTTCCCGCGACGTTCTGAAGTTTTGGAAAAAACAAAATCTTGTCCGGACGCGGAAAAAGAAAGGTAAAGCCTTGATTTTTACGCCGGTATCGCTTATGCTCTTGTCATGTCTTTTACCTACAAACCAAAAAAAAGGAAACGCGCCCGAACACACGGATTTTTAGTTCGCCAAAGAAAACCCGGCGGACGACGGGTGGTTGCCCGCCGCCGCCGCAAAGGGCGTCGTCGTCTGGCTCTTTAGATGCCCCCATCCTCGCGCCGAATTTCTAAAAGTTTGTTTAAAGACCTGGTTAAACATGGTCGCGTGTTGCAGTACCCGTCATTTCGCGCACTTTTCTTTTTCAGTTCCTCATGTCAGAAGCCGCGTTTCGCTGTTGTTGTTTCCAAAAAAGTTGCCGCGACTGCCGTGCTCCGCAATCGTATCAGGCGCCGCATCTACCCTCTTTTGCGGCCGTATTACAAAATATTTCCGGGTTTGGTGGCGGCTTTTTTTATCAAAACATCCAAAATCGGCGCGCGCCCGTCTCTTCGGGTGGAACTGGACGCCTTCTTTGAGAAGAGCGCGGCTTATCGTTGAACGAAGCGGGAAACTAGGTTATAGTGTCTCGGTATGATCAGCCATATTTTCAGTGTTGTTATTTACATCCCGCTATACAACGGCCTGATCACGGTGATGGATGTCCTTCCTTTTGCTGATGCCGGAGTCGCGGTCATTGTCTTTACCTTTTTGGTCAAGCTTGTTCTTTTCCCCCTGTCCCAGCGGGCGGTGCGCACCGGATTGCGTATGAAAATGTACGAAACCGATCTGGCGGCCATCAAGGAAAAACACAAAGACAATCAAGAGGCTTACACGAAAGCCGTAATGGATTTTTACCGCGAGAAGAAAATTAATCCCCTCTCGAGCATTGTGTTGGCCCTTATCCAAATCCCCATTATCCTTGCTCTTTATTATATTTTCTATCGCGGGGGTTTGCCTCATATTGACACCGACCTGCTTTACGCGTTTGTGCGCGCGCCTCAAGTGAATATGCGTTTTCTGGGTCTGATTGATATTACCAAAGGCAGTCTCATTCTCGCTGTTTTAGTCGCGGTCAGCCAGTATTTCCAGGTGCGTTTTTCCATGCCGGTGCGAAAACAACCAGCAGGCGGTACGTCAATGAAGGATGATTTCGGGCGCACGTTAAATTTACAAATGCGCTATTTTTTACCCGCTTTTGTGGGGGTGGTCGCCTACAATATTTCCGGTGCCGTTTCCTTATACTGGATTACCAGTAATTTATTCGCCATTGGACAAGAAATGTACGTGCGCCGAGCTCACCGTAAGTCTCTGACATAACATTAATATGAACCACGAAACAACGAAGAAGACCATTGAAGAATTGCTCAGTGCCATGGGGGTGCGCTTTACGGCTGTAAATTACGCCGGTTCCCCGGGCGTTTCTCATGTTTGTTTTACGATTGAAAGTGATGATTCGGCCTTGCTTATTGGCGGCAAGGGGGAAAATCTGGGCGCGCTTAATTATGTGGTAAGAAAGATTGCCGCCAAAGCGGCCGGCCCGGGGGCGGGAAAGGATACTGTGAAATTTTTCGTGGATGTCAACGGTTATCACGCAAAAGCGCTTGACTCAATAAAAACCAAAGCCCAGATCATGAGCGAACGGGCGCGTTCATTCAAAGTGGACATAGAATTGGAGCCGATGTCTTCTTATGAGCGCATGCTCATTCACTCGTATTTGGAGGGCGCTCCCGATATCAAAACAGAATCGGTCGGCGAGGGTCCTGCCCGCCGGATTGTTATCAAGTACGTTGGGGGTTCCGCCGGAGAAGAGTTGTAGTGAACGACCTTTACTGGTTATTAAGCCGCAAGCTCCAAAGATGGTAGTTGTTCTTGTTGGTGAAGAACAGATAATGCTCGCCCGTGTCCATAAAAAGATTGACGCCATCAATATCTTGGCGCGCTAAATTAGAAAGTTTAGCCAACAGTTTCCCCGCGCCGGTGTCGGTGTCGATCTTCCATATATCATCAGAAAACGAAACTGTGCCCTGGTACCACGCGTCGGGATATGCCGCGTTTGGTATGTAGCTTGGTACGGCGCAGTACACAATGGCGGTATGAAGACGGCTCCACACGCATTTCTCCGGCAGAGTGGTTACCGCCAAATCTTCCGACTGACCGGTCTTAAATGAATACACTTTCAAGGCAAAACCGCCACTGCCGTCATTTTGCGAATAAAGGGTTGTCTGCGCGTCCGGGCTCACCAGGGTTGTTAAGCCGGTAATGTTTGAAATGGCTCGGGTAAGCGCGCCGCTCTGTGTATTGAGCAGGAACATAAAGCCCGGTACGGCCGCCGACGGCTTCGTCGTGAGGGCGATCGTGTTTGCGGCGGGCCACTGCGCGAGCCACTCGCGCAGTGGCGAGGCAAAAACCTGGATTTTTTTAGTGCCGTCGATTTGGGAAATGATGCCGGTACTGCCTCCCGGGTCGGTGACAAGGTAGAAAAGTTCGTTTTGTTCCGGGTTAGTTATCGCTTGGGCGATGTTCTCGGTTAGAAACGAGCCGGCAAGCGAACCGTCGCTTTGGCCGGCGGCCGGAGCGGCCAATTTGGCGTAATAACTTTCAATCGTATCGCTTTCGCCATCCTTAACGTAACGCACTATCAGTTGGTTGCCGTTCCCCGCCCAGAGCGCCTCCTGGATTTTTGGGATGGTCGTATTGGAAAGGCGGGTTTCCACGGAGGTGTCCGGACTCACCTCGTAAACATTACCCGTGCCGCGTTCCACGAAATGGACCAAAATGGCCGAGGTGGACGAAGTGGCGAAAGCCACAGCGCCAGCCGACGGTCTTTGCGACAGCTCTTTAAGAACCGGTGCCACCGCGCCAGGGATGCCGGCGGGAGCCGTGCCGCCCGACGGGGCGGGCGGCACGGCGCTTCCCTGCCCGCCCGAAGAGCCGCTCGGGAAAATACCGGTACCGCCGGAGATCGGCGCCGCGCCGCCGCTTTGCCCTCGGTTGGCGTAAAAATAAAAAGCCAGAAGGCCGCCTACAACTAGGACGATAACAATACTGACTATGGCGATGGCGGTTTTACGGGGCATGGATTTTAAGGATGAGCCGGGTCGTAATTTTTACAGGCGGAGTTGTTGGCGCATAGAAGTTGTAAGGTGCTTATTATCAAGTTATACCTTGTGTTGGCGGCTGAAATTTGCGCCTGGTCGCTCCCAGCATTCTTGATATCAAGTTGGTTTTGTTGATACACCTGATCCATTATATATTTAGCCATATGGCCGTCTGAGGCGGCGCTTAAACTGCCAAGTGACAGAGTTGCCGCGTCGTTTGCTTGCCTGATATCGGCAATCCATCCGTCATATTTTGTTTTATTAGTCGGGTCCTTCTGTCCGTCAGCTTGCAAACCTGCGATGTCGATATTGGCCTGGCTGAAAATGTGAGCCGCTGTTTGTTGTTCAGCCGCATTGTCTCTGCTGTTGACGGCACCTATGCCACTGGCTCTCAAGTTTGCAATAGTTTCCAGTGCTGTTTGGTGGTGTCCGACAGCATCCGCCCCCGTCTGAATGGCCGCGACTTGTGCCATACCGGCTGCGTAGGTAGCGTCATCAATAATAGTGCCGTCGGCCAACTCCGCGTTAAATTGATCTCGGGTAATGTCTCCACTTCTCAGGGCTTCCTGCTGGACGGCGTAGTTTGCGTGAGCGGTTTCCAGATTCTGTTGTAAGGCATTTGCCTGAATTTGATCGCCGCGCACCTGATCAACGGTAGCGTTGACATTTTGATTCATGCTGGCAACCAGATCATCGAGTTGTTTTGTTGGCGAAGATGCCGCTGTTATTGGTTGATCTGGATTAGCCTGGCTCCCGAAATACAAATCCAAATTTACGAGCGACGGGTTGATGGTGTAGAGAATGACATAGGAAGCCAGGGCGAGCAGAAGCCCTCCTACGGCTCGGCTGATGTAAGCCCGCCCCTCCTCTTTGCCGGTAATGGCATCGGTGGAGAGATAGGTAAAGCCGCCCCAGACGATCACCAAAAACGCCAAGATCCCCGCCGCGACCACGCCGACTCTAAACATGCCCGTGAGGTATGAGCTTAGATTGGTCGGCGCGTTGCCGGCGCAAGTGCCACCCGCGCCGGAGCAAGTGCCCTCAATGGGCGCGAGGGGAACATATTTGGTCGCGTCAATATAAGCGAAAGAACTTTTCGGCGCGGCGCTTATTAAAGCCGCCGCAACGACGGCTAATAATGAAACAACCTGCAGGGACTTTTTCAGATTTTTCATTTTTGTTTTTGAGGTTTGGTCTGGCTGTCGGACATATGGGCTATATTCGCACTGTTAAAACGAACTTGCGGCGCCATTTCCGAACGATAAAGTTATACTACCGCTTGCCGTCTGGAAAATCGATGAAGGATTGCTTATTTGAACCGCCACCGAGGCGTTGCCCGCGGCGCCGTTTTGCTGTCTGAAGGCCAAAGTGCTTTGGCCGCCGGCCACGTCCTGGTTGTTCATTTGCCATGCGTAGGTCAGGCTGTCCCTTTTGAGATTGCCGGAGAAATACGGTATGGCTGTGAGATCAACCTCCTGATTTTGCAGGGTGATAATCCCGGGCAGAGCCTTATTAAACAGTGTGCCGAGGAGAGGATCTTCATCATATAAAAACACTACCGGGGCGACGGGTGTGATTGTGGTCTGTCCTTCGGCGGAATATTTTTGGTCAAGCGAACTCACGTTAACCGATATCGTGTTGCTTTTTAGGGGGATACCGCCTTGAAACACGAACACGTTCTTGCCGTAGCCGGAGGCGCTTTGGGCGGGGTTGCCGTCAATTTGCCAATTGTACACCAAATTATTGGGATCAAACTCCGTGCCGCCCGCCGCCACGATATCAGGCATGGCCACTATTCGCACCGTGCCCTGGTATGGGTAAAGAGCCTTGCCGCGATAAAATGGCGGTGTGTAAGATTGCGCTTCCCACACAAGATCAACCGAAGCGGGGTAAATGGTAATGGTCTTTTGCCACACCTCGCCGGCGGTTGTGATTATGTTCACCGCGATCCTCGACACCGTTCCCGGCGCTCCGGTCGTGAAGGTAAATGATTTTTGTCCGACTCCTTGTTTGGCCGCAGTATCATTGAGGGACCATGATATGGAGGCGCGGTCTAGGTCGGTGGCGAAGCTTTCAAGGGTTACGGCAACCTGTTGTCTTGGGCCGGGGTGGGCGGGGTTGACGTAAACGTTTAAGTTGGGAGCGTTGTTGCCGAGGCCTTGGAGATTTTGCGCAGCCAGAGGGCCGGCCGGTATGGCGACCGCAAGTAACGCGATTAAAACAACCAGTGCGTATTTCATCGGAGAGTATTTTATCATGTTTATCAATCTAGAATTCCCCAGTCAGGTGGCGAGGCCTTGCTATCCGATAGCAAGGCCTCGCCTTGATAATCATGTTCGCTTTTTCTTCTTGCGCGCGCCGTATGAGAGCGACAAGTCAAGGAGGTTGTCAGCTTGCGGTATGCCGGTTTTGCCGTTTTGCGGCGAGCCGCCGCCCCCGTTTCCATCATAACCGGAGCTAAGGTCGAGCAGATTATCAAATGCCGCGATGCCGGAACGGCCGCGCCGGCCTGATCCGCGGTATCCGGAAGAGCCCGGTCCGCCTATGCCTCTGCCACGGCCGCCGCTTCTTCCTCCCGCGAAACCTCCATTGCTTGCTCCACCTCCCCGATATCCGCCGCCTTCCCTTTCCCGCCGCTCCACCTCCCCGATAATTCTTTGCACGTCATTCGCGAAGCGCTGGTCTTCTTTTTGCCAGCGGTCAAATGTTTCCCGATCAATTCCGGTTTTCTGGCACGCCGTGTCAATGTCGGGGGTGTTTTTGAGTTGTTCCAGAAACTGTTTTTTGCGCACGTCATCGTCTTCGGCCGTTCCGCTCTTTTCGTCATTATCCTCCGGCGCATCGTTCCCTTCCGCCCCCGCTTCACCCTCGGCCGCAACAGCTTCGCCGCTCTCAGTGGCAGCCGTGCCGCCCGCTTCCTCGGCAATAGCTCCGGCTTCCGCGCCGGCAACGGCTCCCTCAGCCGCGCCGCCTGCCGCGAGTGACGCTCCGCCGGTTTCCGGCGCCGCCGCTACCGCCGCCGCCGCTACCGCCGCTCCCTCGGCTTTTTTCACAGCTTTGCCGACTGCAGGATTTTTCGCGGCCAGATCCTCCGCCTTAACAAGGGTAAAGGCATAAATACCGTCAGCCCCCCACCAGGGCAGAGCGTCCATGTCCGGGACCATGTCGCCCA
>JAGWZX010000003.1 GCA_018968805.1 Patescibacteria group bacterium
CAGAATAATTATAAAAATAATAATGTTAACGCCGATCATGCTTATATTATATTGAAATTATCGGAAAAGGCTCGACCTTGACGCCCGCAATCAGGGTCAGACCTCGATCTTTATATTGGATCAACCCTGAATTTCCTTTTCCTTGCGTTCAAGGGCTTCAGAAAGTTTTTTGTTAAGCGCGTCCACCAATTTTTGCAACTCCGCTTTTAAGCGGAACTTTTCATCCTCACCCATGCCGCCGGCTTTTTCCGCCGCTTCAATCTCCCCTTGGACGTCATCGCGCAATTTACGCACAGCTACTCGAGCTTGCTCCAATTTTTCCTTGGCAGATTTCAAAAGTGCCGCGCGCCGTTCGGCCGTCAATTCTGGAAAACTCACGCGCACACCGGCGCCCTCCGCCGAAACGGAAAGACCCAGATTTCCGGCCGCAACAGCTTTTTCAATCGCTCTGACATTGGCACTATCCCATGGCGTGATGAAAATAGTGCGCGCATCCTGGCTGGCGATCGAAGCCACTTGATTGATCGGCATTCTGGATCCGTAAGATTCGACCAAAATACCGTCCAGTATCGCCGCCGAAGCGCGCGAAGTTCGGACACCGGCAAATTCCTTGGCTAGCCTATCTTCAATCTCCTTTCCTTTTTGGTTGAATTTGGAAAAATTATACATATTTTTGTCTCGTATGATTCATTGATTCATTAATCTTACCCGTCTTTTGATTATCCCGCAATCAACGCCGCGTATTCCAAAAGCATTTTAACACTGGCCGATTGATCGCGGACGTAATCAAGGCACCTTTGGATCCCCTCCAGACTTCCGCGCGCCGTTTCGGAGATTACGCCTTTTTGATACAGAAGAAATTCAACATCCTGCAGAAACTTGACGGCATCGGTTTTGGGCCGCCTTTCGCTCTTTATGCCATCCGCGATATCCTTGGCAATCTTAAGCCGCCCCGCAAGAGAAGCGGAAATAAATTCACCGGCTTCCCTATCCAAATCACGCTCTTCTGCCGATCGGATACGAAACAGACGCGAATCCAGCGTTGGTATAAAACTTTTAACGCACGGACCGATAATGAAAAAGCGGGTGTGTTCGACCGGCTCCTCAAACATTTTAAGCAAAGCGTGCTGAGCTTGGATCGTGATTGAATCAGCCTCTATCAGTATTGCCCTTGCCGCGCCAAAAGCTTTTTTTTCTTGAAATTCTTTAATCTGACGCGCCTCGGCAACCCCCATAACGGCGAAGGTCCTATCTAAAAAATCCGGATCGCCTTGCACGGCCATGAGCCATTTTTCTTTGATAATCGGCACAAGTTCGGCCCGCGTCTTGTCGGCTCGGCCTTCTATGCAATAAGCGTGGTGGCGGCTATTTTTCAATACACCGGTTAAATCCATACCGAAAGTCTAACAGTTTCGGACAAAAAAAACAGAACCGCCTGAAAACATTCGAAAATTTACGCAAAGAAAAACCGCCTGTCACCGTTTGGCGATTATGGTTTTTTTGTACGTGTCCAGATGTTCCAATGCGATGCCTGTGCCGAGCGCCACGCAATACAACGCGTCCTTGGCTAGACTGGCTTTAACGCCGGTGCGGCGGAATACCAGCTCCGGCATATTGCGCAACTGCGACGAACCGCCGGTCATAATGATGCCCTGGTCAATGATGTCGGCGGCGAGTTCAGGCGGCGTTTCCTGCAAAACATCTTTGATCGCCTTAATCATCTCGCGCAACTCCCTGGAAACAGCCTTGACCACTTCGTTGGTCTTCACTTCGGCCGTACGCGGCAACCCCGTGATGAAATCTCGGCCCTTAACAGTCATAATGAGTTCCTCCTCCAACGGGACCGCCGAGCCGATTTGAATTTTTATGTCTTCGGCCATCTTGTCGCCGATAGCGAGATTGAACGTCTTCCTGATGTGATCGGCAATGGCGGTGTCGATTTTATTGCCCGCCACTTTGACGGAAGTCGAGGAAACAATGCCGCCAAGCGAAATCACCGCAACATCCGTCGTGCCTCCGCCAATATCCACTATCATATGACCGACCGCCTCGTGAATAGGAATACCGGCGCCGATGGCGGCGAGAATCGGCTCTTTCACAATGTAAGCATTCTTGGCGCCGGCGCGAATCGCCGCCTCAATGACCGCGCGCCGTTCGGTGGAAGTCACGCCGGCCGGCACACTGATCATTACTTCCGGTTTCCAAATGTTCCACCTGCCGAGCGCCTTATCAATGAAATAACGCAACATTGCTTCGGTCACGCGATAGTCGGCGATAACGCCGTCCTTCATCGGCCGGTAAGCCACGATGGAATCGGGGGTTTTGCCGATCATGGCTTTGGCTTCAAGACCCACCGCGAGAATTTTATTGTCCTGCTCAGCCACAGCCACAACCGAAGGTTCATTTAAAATAACACCCTTGCCCGGCACAAAAACAAGCGTATTCGCCGTGCCCAAGTCAATGCCAAGTTTTTTTCCTAATAAAGCCATGTAACGAAAGAAAATTTCTGCGCCCCGCGCTTGCCCGAAACTTCTTCGGGCAAGCGCGGGGTCTTCTAAATTAATTTTTAATCTTTCCGTTTTTCATCAGTTTGACACTCTCTCAATGTCCACCCCGACCGCTTTCAGCCGCTCCTCAATGCGCTGATAGCCTCGGTCGATAAGGTGGATGTTATTGATGACCGAACGACCGCGGGCCGTGATTGCCGCCAATACATACGCCAGGCCAGCGCGAATATCAGGACCCTCTAGCTCCCTGCCTTTTAAAAGTTTCGGTCCCTTAATGGTCATCTCATGGGGATTCCAAACATGAATGTCGGCACTCATTTTAACAAGATCGGAAGCGTAGTTAAGACGGCCTTCAAAAATAGTTTCAAAAACCCGGCTTTCACCCGTAACTTGCGTCAAGAAAACCGCGAACGGCGCCTGTAAATCCGTGGGGAAACCCGGATACTCGTGCGTTTTGATATTGACGGCATGAAAGCCGGCGTTGCCGGCTTTCATGCTTTTCGCCGCGCGTACCGCTATTGAATGCGAGTTCACCTTTAAAGGCACGCCGGCCATTTTGAGACTGTTGGTTAAACTATCCAGGTGTTTTGGCTCACAGTCGGTAACCGCGATATTCTCTCCCGCGAGTGCCGCCAGAATCAAAAAACTGCCGGCTTCAATCCGGTCGGGCATGGTACGAAAGACTTTGCGGCGCGAAAACAACAGAGACCCTCCCTCGACAATGACAGTCGGCGTGCCCGCGCCGGAAATCTTGGCGCCGCAAGAATTAAGAAAATCGGCGACATTCGCCACTTCCGGCTCCATCGCCGCATTTCTGATGGTGGTTCTGCCATCCGCAAGTATCGCCGCCATCATAAGCGTTTCGGTGGCTGTATGACTTTGCACATGCAGAAAAATATCGGCGCCGCGCAATTTTTTGCCGTGAGTGGAGATATTGTAAATGCCATTCGCTACTTTCACATTAGCACCCATTTTTTCAAACGCCGCAAGAAACATATCCACCGGACGCTCCCCCAAGACACAACCTCCCGGGTGAGGAAAACTGACCTGTCCGTAGCGCGCCAACACTGATCCGGTAAACACAATGGAGGCCCGCATGTTCTTGGACAATTCCCGGTTCAAGTCTGTCGTCTTGAGCGTAACCTTGCCGACCGTCCAAGAATCGGCGCTGTCGCGATAGACGGCCACGCCGAGATCTTCGAGCAATTCCACGCTGCGGCGGATATCTTCTATGTAAGGCACGTTGGTCAGCCTCATACCGTCCTTAAACAAGAGTGACGCGGCAAAAGCCGGCAGAGCGGCATTTTTGGCGCCCTGCACAGGCAACGTGCCCGAAAGTGTCTTTCGGCCGGAAAGTCCTTTGATCAAAAAAATATCTCTCATCCCGCCTATTCTAGTGCTTCCATTCGCGTAGCGCAACTGACAGCATATAAATTTGGCGAAGCTCAAACTTGAATTAAATCTGACTAAATATATCGCACTGGAATCCGCCCATGAGTAAGCGGCATACCGATTTTCTAAAAACTATACTATAATGCAAAACAAATGGACGAAACTAGCTCAAACAAACCTACCGGAAATAACCGCTTTACTAAAATTTATCTAACCCTGTGGGGTGTTTGCCTTGTGGCCATTGTTCTTGCGCTGATTTTTTACAACACCGGCTTCCGTCTGACCAATCATCTCGTGCCGACCAAAATCGGTTCTATTGAACTGTCGTCAAATGAAAGCGACATTCAAATTTTTCTGGACAATCGCCCGATACAAATTTCGGCAACGGATCACAGATACACTATCGGCGACATTCCTCCGGGTTTACATTCCGTCATGGTATACAAAAACGGCTTTTGGCCGTGGATCAAAAGCGTTGGCATATCACCAAACACGGCCAGCCCCGTTTTCGCTTTTATTTTCCCCACCGAAGGCGTGGCGACCGCTACGCTCCAACCAGGCACGAACCAGTACAACGATGCCGCCAAAAAAATCGCCGCTAACATTCTGCCCGTTGCCCCGGGCAACCCGCCGTCCGACCAGTCGTTTTCAAAGTGGCTTGCGCGCAATATCCCAAATTTAAAAATTTCCGCCGACAAAAATACGGCACTCTTCACTGAAGACAACGTCATTGAAATCATGTGGATTTCCGACAACATGCCCCCGCCGCATTATCTCTGCGAAAAAAACCCATGCCTTTATCAAATGCCGATTACAACGATCACTAAACCGATCAAAAACGTTGATTTCTACAAAGGCCGCGGCGACGTTGTGCTCTTTTCGTCGGGAACGGCAATTTACGCGATCGACGTCGATCGTTCCGGCACCCAAAATTTCCAACCGCTTTACCACGGCAAAGATCCGTATTTTTACGAGAACACGGACGGAACACTGTTCATAAAAGATGGCGCGGTAATCGCTCGGGCGAATCTATGAAACTGCGTCCGAGTGATCTTGGTTTTTAGATTTTAAATCCGCTCAAAACTTTTTTATCGACTATCGGTTATCGCAATGTATTTAATTGAAGTTTTTCCAATAGTTCGCGGCATTGCCAAAGAAAAACTTTCTTATTTTTCGGCAAACGCAATTGCTCCTGGTTCGTTAGTGCGCGTGCCGCTCCGCAACAAGGCGGTAAGCGCGCTCGTGGTATCGTCGCGGAACGCAAAAGAACTGCGGTCGGAAATCCGCGGCGAAAAATACGCGCTGAAAAAAGTCGCCGCTTTCAAATCCGAACCGTTTTTGACGGAAGCTTTCATGAGAGCGGCATCCCGCGCGGCCGGGTATTACGCGGGATCAATTGGAAGCGTTTTGAACCTGATCATACCCAAATCAGCTTTGGAAGAAGGCGCGGCTGGCGGGCCGCGGCTGGCGGCCGCGGCCCCCGCGCAACCCACCAACACATTCGAACGCCTCATTCTTCAAACCGATAGAAACGAGCGTTTAGACATTTATCGCGGCCTTATCAGGGAAGAATTCGCTCGCAACCGCTCCGTGTTCATATGTGTCCCCACCGCCCCCGACGCCGGACGGATCGGCAACCTTCTCTCCAAAGGCATCGAACATCACACATTCGTTTTCCATTCCCTGCTTCCCAAAAAGACACTGAAGGAATCGCGCCTGACGGCGAGCCAGAAGGCTCATCCAATTCTGCTTGTGGCGACAGGACATTATTTTCCGCTAGCTCCCGGAAACACGAGCGTCATCATTGTTGAGGAAGAAAGCAGCCGTTTTTATAAAATACCGTCTCGGCCCTTTCCCGATTTCCGCCTGTTCGCGGAATGGTTCGCCAAAGAACTCGGCGCGCGGGTAATTTTCGGCGATACATTGCTTCGTATCGAAACTCTGTTTGGTTTTGAACGACAAGAATCGGCGGAGCTTAACGCGCCGAAATTTCGCTCATTATCTTCTGTTCACGCCGATATCGTTGATATGCGCGCGCTGCCTAAAACGCCGCGCCGCGCCATTGAAATCGTGAGTCCCGCGCTTGCCGATATGATCGCCGACTCCGTGGCTAGAGGCCAGCACTGCTTGGTCTTAGCGGCGCGGCGCGGCCTATCCTCACAAACAATTTGCGCCGACTGCGGCGAAACGGTCACCTGCGGGCGCTGCCGCGCGCCGGTCACGCTGCATACCGGTAAAAATAAGACCGGCAACTTTTTTTTCTGTCATCATTGCGGCGAACGACGTAGCGCCGAGGAGCGTTGCAATCATTGCCACAGCTGGAAACTAACCCCTCTTGGAATCGGCATTGAGCTGGTTGAAAAAGAGCTTCGCCGCGCCTTCCCGGCACTTACGCTGTTCCGCGTTGATAAAGACAATGCGCCCACGCCGGCGAAAATCAGAAAAATAATCGAGCAATTCTACGCGGCGCCCGGGAGCGTCATCATCGGAACCGAAACAGTTCTTCCTTACCTCTCCCCCGTGGAAAACACCGCCGTCGCCTCGCTCGACGCGCTCTTCTCGTTGCCGGACTTTAGAATCCGAGAGCGGATTTTTCATTTGCTCGTCCGTCTTCGCGAACTCACTTCCTTCCGCCTTATCGCGCAAACTCGAATCAATGACAATTTGCTCGAACACGCCATAAAAGGCGATTTTATTAATTTTTACCGCGAGGAGCTTTCCCTTCGCGAACGTTTCAATTACCCTCCGTACGCCACCTTGATTAAGATATCGCTCGCCGGCACGCGAGCGGCGGTAGAACGCGAAATGAATAAAGTCAGAGACAACCTCAAACCGCTTGAACTGGAACTTTACCCGGCTTTCATTGAAGAGAAACGCGGCCTTTTCACCATGCACGGCCTTATGCGCCTTTCCCGCGGGAGCTGGCCCGATTATCCGCTTGCCGAAAAACTGAACGCCCTGCCGCCGCAATTCCGCGTTGAAGTCGATCCTGAAAGTCTGCTTTGAAATGGCGCGAGCTTGTCGTTTGAAAAAGGCGAGGTACAATTTACCGCATGACATCTATCGTGCAAAAAGACGACCAGGTTTTGCGGCAAATAGCCGAAGAAGTGCCTGAGGAAATGATTCAGAGCCCTAAAATCGGAGCCGTTCTAAAGCGAATGAAAGCGGCGCTAGACGCCCAAGACGACGGCGTGGCTATCGCCGCTCCGCAAATCGGCGAAACGCTCCGCATGTTCATAGTGTCCAAACATATTTTTGAATTGCCGGAAGACGCCGCCAGAGAAGAAAATGCGGGCGGCAAAAAAATCAAGAAAAAATTGGTCGGACATCTCGTTTTTATCAATCCGCGCTTAACCAAACTTTCCAAGGAAAAAGTACCGATGGAGGAGGGCTGTCTTTCAGTGCGTTACTTGTACGGCAAAGTCGAACGCTCGGTCAAGGCTGCCGTCGAAGCATATGACGAGCGCGGCAAGAAATTCAGCCGCGGCGCCGCAGGCCTCCTCGCTCAAATCTTTCAACATGAGATGGACCATCTTGATGGCGTGCTGTTCATAGACAAAGCGAAGGACGTGAAAGATATGCCACCGGAAAATAACAGCCGACAGCAATAATTAACGCATCTTATGTCATTTGTTTTTTTCGGCACTCCAGAGCTTTCCGCCGACATATTGGAATATTTAAAAAACCGCGGACTCGTTCCGTCGCTTGTAGTCACTAATCCTGACCGGCCGGCCGGCCGCGGTTTAGTCCCCGCGTCATCGCCGGTAAAACTTTGGGCGTTAAAGAATAAAATTCCCAGACTGCAACCGGAATATCTCCTTGACCCCGATTTCATCTATACGTTAAAAGCCGCAAAATGCAATCTGTTCATTGTCGTCGCCTACGGTAAAATTATACCCCGGGAAATACTCGCCATTCCGTCAAAAGGTTCGCTCAATATTCACTATTCCCTGCTCCCAAAGTATCGCGGCGCGTCTCCCGTTGAATCAGCGATTCTCGCCGACGATCGCGATGTCGGTGTTTCAATCATCCTGCTCGATGAAAAGATGGATCACGGCCCGATCGTGGCGGAAGAAAAAGTGATTGCGCCGCATTGGCCGCCTTCCGCGCCGGAATTGCGTAAGTGGTGCAACGAAACAGGAGCCGAGCTGCTTGCCGACACCATACCGCTCTGGCTTGAAGGAAAAATCCTGGCGCGCGAACAAGATCACGACAAAGCAACCTATGCCGAAAAAATCAGCAAAGAAGACGGCCTTCTTGATTTGACTGACAGCCAATACAAAAATTTTCTCAAGATTCAAGCCTATAAAATATGGCCGCGCGCCTATTTTTTTGCCGCAGTCAAAGGAAAAAAAATCCGCGTGACTGTCGCGGACGCGAAATGGGAAAATGGACAGCTTGTCATCCCCCGCGTCATTCCCGAAGGAAAGCGGGAGATGAGTTACCAGGATTTCCAAAAGCAACTGCGGAATCAGCCGCCAAGACCGGGCCGCGGAACGGCGGAGAACGACGAGTGGCGATAACAGCGAATTAAGGCGGTGCCCGTACCACCCCGAGAGCAAGTTGTTCATCGACAAATCTCGGCGGAGTATCGAGCGGGCTGCGTCGTGGCAGCCTTATTGAAAGTGGCACTCCTCGGGTGCGCGGATTCATCGTGCATCCGTTGAGTCCGGCCGCTTTGCGGCCGGACTCAACGGATGCTATCGATAAAATTATTTTATATATTCCGCGATAACGTCGCCGGGTGTATTGATGCCAAGCTTTTGTTCCGCGGCGTTCGCCACATAAAAAACAGTTGCCGCTAAAACGGTAAGCCCCAAAAGAAAAACGGCGGAGATCGTCGGCCCCAAGTTCCTCTTAAAATACATGATGAGTCATCTATAAAAACGTCTGATAAAATCTTTCACTCTTTGGCCGCTTCGGCGCAGTAACGAAATATTTTTCTTCTTATGCGAACTGAGTTCCCGAAACAACTCGTCCCTCATCCCGTCAACCGCCGATCGCAGGTCTTCACGCTCACATACCGCTCTAAAGCTTTTACCCCCGCTTTCAAGCGTTAATTCGGCTCGGAAAATGTTACCCGTATGATGATGTTGGGTTGTTCGACCAAGTTCAACGTAGGCAATGCCGGATTCGCCAGCCTCACCCAAGAACTTTTTAAGCCCCGCGAGTCGTTTGTCGAGATAAGCCCTGACATCTTCCGTGAGTTCGACATTCGTCCCTTTGATATTCATCTTCATATAAAACAGTATAACAGACTGAAACAAAAAAGTTTCCACCAAACGCCCTGAGACTCCGCTTGGTGGACAGGATGGGCGGCCGACTTTATTACCTTAACTCTCGGCTGTCCGTCAATCGGTATTAACGCGCGGTCATCATATCAATTGACATCCTGCTGTTTTTCTTTTAGAAAAGACACGAACGCATCCGAAAAATGCAGGAGCATCTTGAACGGCGTTTCTATAATGAAGTCCATCACGAAAACAAACACGTTGATTGAGGAAAAGCGCCGCGACAGCCAGCGGCCGGCGCGCACAATCGGCAAGGCGAAAATATTGAAAGCAACGGTCACAAAACGATCGTCCTCTTTGGCTACTTTCCATCGATTGGCGCTATGACGGATGCGCAAGGCAAAGTAGCTGATGAGCGCCAAAAAAAGCATGAACAGCAGGATGCTGGCGGCCGAAAAATACAATCTCTGCAAGATAAACACGATAATACCGAAAACTATAAAAAACAGCGCCGCGTATATAATGATAAAAAGACTGTTGAAAAGGCCGGTCTGTTCCAAGTTAATTTTAATAGGGCGGATATTTTCTCCCGAAAGCACGTTGTGAACGCCGGTTTCAATGGCTTTGGTGTTCTCTTCGCCGAGTGGTTTCGTCGACATGGTCACGGTAAACAGAAGAAGCGGATGGAAAATAATGTTGGTGGCTATCGGGAAATACTCCAATCCGCCCAAAATATAAACTTGGTAAGGCACCTCAACGGCAAGGGCGAGCAGGGATTTGGTGAGAAATACATACAACACCGCGCGTATGGCACTGCTTCTGGTTTTGGCGTACTGGCTTTGATAATTTTTTTCCAAAAACTCTTCGGTGAAATGCGTAAGCGCTTCATGATCTTCAAAAATGCGCCCCGATTCCGCGCCGTAAGCGCGGATCACTTCCCGCACGACAGAAAAATAAATGGCATCGTTATACAATTTCGGCAACAGCCGAAAACTCAATGGATCGTTCAGCTCGTGACGAATGTACTCCCAGACGCCGGGACTGGCTTCGGCGACACGTTTAATTTCAATTTCATCGTAAAGCAACGGCCAGTTGGAGGCCGTAAGCTTCTGCCATAATTTATAGCGCAGAGTTTCATCGTCAGTGTTAAACAAACTGCGGTAACAAGCGATGAGAATTTGGGTCTGCATCATGTCGGAACGCGACATCCCTTCCACTTTTACCGAATCTTTAATCGTGGCATAGAAAGCTTCCGCCACGAAATCATCCTCATTATTTGGAAAGAAAAATTCTTCAATTTCCGTACCGATAAGACTGACCAAAATATTACGAACGCGGATATCCTCCCGAAAAGTGGCGGGCAAATGGCGCTCCAGGAGTTTGTATTTGAAAATGATACGGTCGACTTCACGCGTTGCCCGTTCGGGAATGGTATTGTTGGCCAGATAACGGCCGGCTATCAATTCCTGAACAAGTGAAAAACCGATGTCTTCGCCTTTCTCAAAAATGATTTTGCGTTTAATAATCCTCTCAATGGCGGAGCGCCGTATGTGACGGTCATCTTTATAATCCACGAGGTAACGGATCTTTTCATACGCGGCACCGGCTTTTTCCGTTATCTTATTGACATTAATCAAAGCCTCGCCCGAGGAAGCTTCGGAAAGAAATTTCTGCCCCTTTAAGCGCTCGAGTAAGGCGTTTATCGGGTTAGACAACATGGGAAACAGTCTAGCAGAAAAGTCGCCCTTTTACCACCGCCATAACCGGTTTGGACAGGAAGAACGTGCATGTACTTTCCTCGCGCACACATTTAAATAAAGTTCGGCCTCGTCCCGTCATCGCGGCAAGCCGCTCCCTGGAAGACTCGGCGAGGGATCTCCGGATTCATCCCCGCCGCTTCGCGGCTGGGATGAATCCGCGGTTGCAATAAAGTTTGCCGCCCGTCCCGTCCGAAAACGAATCAGGGGAGTGTTTTTGTCATTTGTCATCCGCTATTTTCTCCTATTTTCAACACTGACGATCTTGCGCGGCGAATGATGGCCGCTAACAAGTCTCACTTCAACGCCACTGCCGCCAAATTCCCGCCGGATCAGTTCCAGCACTCGATGATTGGCAAGATTCCGTTCGGCCCTCTCGCGCACTTGCACGCGAAAAAAATCGGCGCCGAGTTTTTCGACCCTTTCTTCTTTCGCGCCCGCGAACACTTCTACTTTCAAATACATTACTCGTGGCGATAATATACACCGACAAGCTGTCCGTACCCTAGCATGTGACCGTCCATAACAGCTTCAAGCTCGGCGGCCGTGGCGCCGGGAGATAGAGCGAGTTCGTTATCGAGTGCGTAAATCTTGAAGTAATAATGATGGGTACCGGACGGAGGACAAGGACCGTAATATTTTAGATTTCCTCCGCTCCCAACACCAGCGGTACCCGGCGGTTCTTTGCCTTCGGCAATGAACCTGGTATTTGGAGGCATGTTGAATTTTACCCAGTGCACCCAAAGCCCGCTCGGCGCGTCCGGATCGTCCATAATTAGAGCGAGAGTTTTGGTGCCGGCAGGCACAATGCCGATTTCCAACGGCGGGCTGATGTTTTGTCCGTCGCACGTAAAACGGGCCGGGATCATCGCGTCGGCTGAAAAAGCGGGACTCATAATAGTGATTGCTTGCATGGAATCCTTTGAAAAAACTTATAGAAGTTGCCCCTTACCGGCGCTCCCGTTCGACTGAAACGGCAACACCCGCAACGGCGATGATGAAGTTCGGGAATGCCTCACATTGCGACACCTGCCATATTATATTATACGACAAATACTGGATGGCACGGAAACGGCAATTGAGGAGATGACACGGTTCAAGATTGTCGAGAGATCTAAAGAATCCAATTGAACAGATAACCTGTAAAAATAATCCCGACTCCGACAATGCCGGCAAAGATTAAAACGAGCCTCGTTTTCATGACTCGCTTCAGGATCATAAATTCCGGCAAGGACAATGCTGTAACAGCCATCATAAAAGCGAGAGTTGTTCCCATAGACACGCCTTTCTCAGTCAAAGCCCCTACCAAAGGAATGACGCCGGCGGCATTGGAATAAAGCGGAATGCCGATCAAAACTGCCAGAGGTACTGCATACCATTTGCCCGATCCGGCATACTGAGCGAGAAAATCTGCCGGCACATAACCGTGTATCAATGCGCCGACACCGATGCCGATCACGACATATATCCAAACTTTCTTGATGATGTCCCAAGTATAATCCCGGGCATAGGCAAACCGGTCCGGCCAAGTCATATTTGGTATATCGGTTTTTGCGTTTATGGAATTCTGGTAGACGAATGACTCAACCAAATCCTCCACTTTCATTCTGCCAATAATGATTCCGGAGAGGATAGCGATAACCAGTCCGCTTGCAATATAAATCAGAGCAATCCTCCAACCGAACATACCGAAAAGCAAAACCAGAGCGACTTCATTGATCATGGGAGAGGCCACAAGGAACGAAAATGTTGTTCCTAATGGCACGCCGGCTTGGACGAAGCCTAAAAAGAGCGGGATGGCCGAACAGGAACAAAACGGCGTAACGATACCGAGCAATGAAGCGACCGCATTGCCGGTATATTTGTTCTTATGCGAAAGAATAAACCGAATCTTTTCCGGAGACAGGAACGAACGGATAACGGAGACGGTAAAAATGATAACCGAAAGCAGAATTAATATTTTGATCGTATCAAATATGAAAAAATTGACCGCGCTGGCCAAGAGAGTTTTTTGCGCGATGCCAAAAACGGAATACGTCAGCCAATCGGCAAGCAACTGAACGGGGTAGAATATGCTCATAGCTTATAAGTTATCCTGAATAACTTTCTTGATTTTCTCCATATCGGGAGTGAAGCCGACCAAGGCCGGTTTGCCGTTTACAGCCAAGACCGGACTCTGCATAGGTCCCATCTGGACTATTCGCTGTACATCTTTTACGTAGTCCACTTTTACCGCCACACCAAGTTCGGACACCGCCTCCTTGGTGATTTTATAAAGCTTCTCACACGTAGAGCACCCCGAACCGAGAACTTCTATTTTTGCGTTATTATTGTTCATATGTTTTTAGAAAATTATTTAATAATGAGTTGAATTTGCCCATAGCTTTTTTGTTGATTTGATAGATGACCTTTAATCCTTCTTTGCGGGATTCTACCAATCCTTCACCTCGGAGCGCCTTCAAATGGTGGGAGGCAAGATTTTGAGGAACGCCAATATCATCGGCAATCTCACAGGCACACCGCTCGCCCTTTTTAAGGGTGCATAAAATCTTGAGGCGATTTTCCTCAGCGACAACCTTCAAAAGACCGGCAGTCTGGCCGACTTCTTTGAGAGTATTTTTATCTATGCAACATTTTGGCTTCATACTATATCAATATATATTGATATATTAGCAAAAATAAAAAAGGGTGTAAATACCCTCCGTCCTTTTCCAAAACCCGCCTATCGAAACAACCTGAAATGGCTTACTGCTAAAAGATACAGCAAGGCCAGAACAAAAAACACGCCGAGTCCGACGAGGATTGCCTTATGCGGTCCGATTCTGGGGGAAAGATACGCTACGGCGATCATATACGGTATCCACGATACGATTGTTCCAAAAAGGACAAACCAGGCGTGCTGGCCGACCGCAATGCCTCCTTTTGACTGGCCTATAAAAAGATAGGCCACAAGGGTAAAAACCGGAATGAGCGTGGCAAATCCGGACAACAACCGGTTATTGTTTTCTTCCAGAACAACGATAATGGTGGTAAATAAACCGCCAGTTATGAAATAAATTATAAAGCTTGATAAATCCATAATCAAAACAACTACCCTGCGGCAGGAAGACCGCAGAGCATGTCCGGTCTAATGACGCAAGCGGTTATGGATAAATTTTACCATAATTAAAAAGAAAAACTATCATAATCTCATTTTACCCGCCCTCCGATTTCGCCCGCGCCCGCAAGCAGGAATTCGGATTCATTCCGTACCGCGCGCCGAAGGCGCGCGGCGAGCAAACTTATTTTTCCACTTCCGAAAATTTGCAAAGTTTCAATTTGGTGGACCGTGCGAGATTCGAACTCGCTACCCCCACATTGCAAATGTGGTGCTCTACCAATTGAGCTAACGGCCCGAAGGTTCAATGATAGAGTACCTCATTTTCCCGCCAGTGCCAAACCAAGAACGTGGCTTATAAACTCGGAAAGCGACGAACCGACAGCGGCGAGCGATCCGGCAAATTCCCCATCGGCCGAAAGCTCCGGATCATGATTGATTTCCAAAAAATATACGCCGCGCTTGGGAGACACGATAAAATCAGAACGAGAATAATGGCGGAGGCCGAGCGTTTCGTGGGCAACGCGCGCGGTATTTTGAATCGCCTCTTTTTCCATGGCGCTGAACCGGCCCGAATGGATTGCCCGGCCACCTTCTCCGTATTTCGCATTATAATCAAAGAACATCGCGCCTTTGGGCAAAACAATTTCCACAGGAAGCATCGGATACAGCGTTTGGCCTCGGAAACCTTCTATCACGGCGCAAGTCGCTTCCCTGCCGCTTATAAACTCTTCGATCAATGCCGTATTTGAATGCGAGAACGCCTGCGCCAGAGCCTTCTCAAAGCTGAAAACATCGCGGGCAACGGCGACGCCGAGCGACGAGCCGGAAGCCACGGGTTTTACAATTGAAGGATTGGGAACGGTCTGCCAGAGCTTGTATGGACCGATTTTTTCCGCGTCGCCTTTATTAATTAGTTTGTGCACCGGCGTCTTAATACCGCGGCGGGCAAGCAGTTTTTTGGCATTACCCTTGTGCTGGGCAAAAGCGGAAGCCAATCTGCCGGAACCCGTATGTGGCACGCCGAACGCGTTTAGAAGATGCGTAATATCATTGTGTTCGCCGCGCAAAGCGTCAAATATTACATCAACCTGCCGAAAAATTTTCTGAGGCGGCGTCACGATGCCGTTGACATGCCAAACGCCTTTTTTGTCAATAAAAATATCAACGGGAAGGTACGGTTCGGACAAATTACGGAGAATGGAAGCGCCGGTTTTTAGCGAAAAGTCATATTCAGGAAACGGGCCGCCGCGCATCACGCCAACTCTGATTTTTTTGAAAAACGACATGAAAACATTATAACACGCGCGGCAAGGGAAGCTCTCTGAGGGTTCATAATGTCACAGAGAAGAAACCAAGCAAAAGAAAATCCCAGCCCGAGTTGGCTGGGATGGCAAAAAATAAATACGGTCTAGCCGCCCTCCACCTTTGAACCTGAAGACAAAGACAGTATGATTGGTTTGCCGTCAAGGCCTATGTAAGGAGGTCCCGCGACGAGTGGCATGGGGTTGCCATCCCGCTCCGCCGCTGACATTGGTTGTGTTTCTTGTAGCGGAGCGGCTTCAGGGTCGCTCGC
>JAGWZX010000078.1 GCA_018968805.1 Patescibacteria group bacterium
CAATGGTCTTAATATTCAGCCGTCAGACATTTTCCTGGATGGCACGATTAACGGCGGCGGACATAGCGCGGTGGCGTATGGACGGCTGGATGAAAATGGAGCCATAATCGGTCTTGATTTGGATAACACCGCGCTTGATCGCGCACGCGCGCGTCTTATCGGCCGAGCCGCGAAAGTCATTCTTAAACAGGCGAGCTTCAGTAATTTAGCGGAAGTTCTTGTTGAAGTGAAAATTCCCGTGGTGGACAAGATTCTTTTCGACTTGGGATTGAGCTCAAATCAATTGGAAATGTCCGGCAGGGGGTTCTCGTTTCAAAAAAATGAGCCGCTACTCATGACATTCAAAGACAAGCCGGATACTTCGGATCTGACTGCCGCCGATATTGTCAATCGTTGGGACGAAGAAAATATCGCGCAAATAATCAAAAGTTACGGCGAAGAACGTTTTGCCCACCGCATCGCTTCCGCCATTATCAGCGCGCGCGAAGAAAAAGAGATTAAGACCGCGGCGGAACTCGCGGATATTATCAGGATGGCGGTGCCGAAGCGCTTCCACGGACGGATTCATCCCGCCACCAGGACGTTCCAAGCCTTGCGTATAACAGTGAACGATGAAATCGGCGCATTGCAGGAAGGTTTGCGGCAGGGTTTTGAACATTTGCGGAAGGAGGGTGGACGGATGGCCGTCATTTCTTTTCATAGCTTGGAAGATCGTATGGTAAAAAATTTTTTCAAGGAAAAAGTCGTCTCCGGAAAAGGGAAGTTGATAACACGCAAACCTGTCGTACCAGAAAAAGAAGAGATTGCGGCCAATACCCGCGCGCGAAGCGCCAAGTTGCGAATCATCGAAAAAACAGCTTAACAAAATAATTGTTATGGTCAAAATAAAAAACGAGATAAAAAATAAACACAGCGGTATTTTTGCGGCATTGGTCTGTTGCGTAGCGCTTCTCTCGGCGCTCTATGTGTATTTTGTTGGCCACACTATTTATTCAGTAGCCAAGCGCGGTTCCGTTGAAAAATTAATAGCGACCTTGGAAAGCGATACTCAGAATCTTGAATCGCGGTATATAATCTTGAAAAATGGAATTACCGAAAGTTATGCGCGCGATAAAGGATTCACCGATATTGCCGGCACCCAGTATATTTATCGCGGACCGCTCGGACAGGGAATATCCTTTAACCGATCGTTGTGAGGTGACATATGACTCCGAATTCTGTTTTTCGGATACGCCTCATTGCTGTCGGTGTCGGCGTAGTCGTTCTTTTCTTTATCGTAAGACTTTATCTTCTGCAAATCGTTTCGGGAGACGATTTTCGCCAGCGTGCCGAACGCCAATATTTACGGCCGAACCAGGAAATATACGACCGCGGCAGCATCTTTTTTAAGGACGCGGACGGCACAGCAGTCGGCGCGGCCATTCTCAAGACCGGCTATACTCTCGGCATAAATCCTAAAGCACTTGACAATGCTCCCGCCGTATGGAATAAACTCAACGCCGTCGTTCCGATTGATCAGAATGACTTTTTAACCAGGGCGGCTCAAAAAACCCAGCTTTATTCCGTTGTCGCCAAAAAACTTGATGAAGCCGCCGCCACGAAGATTTCCGAGTTAAAAATTCCCGGCGTTTTGATTTACAAAGATCGATATCGTTATTATCCGTTCGGTTCTTTGGCGGCCAATACGGTGGGGCTGGTCGGTTATCAGGGCGACATATTGGCGGGCCGGTACGGCCTAGAACGTTACTACGACGGCACACTATCGAGAGATGACAGCAATCTGTACTCTAATTTGTTCGCTGAAATTTTTTCCGGTATCGAGAAGACGGTTGACTCAAAATCAAAATTTGAAGGCGATGTGGTAACTTCTATTGAGCCGACAGTGGAAGCGGAATTGGAAAAAGAGCTTGCTAGCGTGCAAAAGAAATGGAATTCGCGCCTTTCCGGCGGCATTATTATGGATCCGAAAACCGGTGAAATTTTCGCCATGGGTGTCTCACCGACTTTTGACCCTAACAATTTGCAAAATGAGAGCGACCCGGCTGTTTTTTCCAATCCTTTGGTAGAAAATGTTTATGAAATGGGTTCAATCATAAAATCCCTAACTATGGCGGCCGGTATAGACTCGGGCGCGGTTACGGCGACCACTACCTACGATGACACCGGTTTCATTGAGGTAAACGGTTCGCGCATTGAAAATTGGGACGGCGGTTTAAATCGCGGAGTTGTTGACATGCAGGTTGTTTTGAATGAGTCCTTAAACACCGGCGCATCTTTTGTCGCGCAGAAAATGGGCAGCCAGCTTTTTTCTGATTATTTCCGGCGTTTTGGATTAGGAGAGGATACCGGTATAGATTTGCCGAACGAGACCCCGGGCCTCATTGACAATTTGAATAGCCCTCGCGATGTTGAGCATGACACGGCTTCTTTCGGCCAAGGCATAGCCATGACTCCGATTATTACCATTCGCGCTCTTGCATCTTTGGCAAACGGCGGTTATCTTGTCACGCCGCATTTGGCTACTCGCATTGATTATAAAATCGGTTTAAGCAAAGATATAGCGCCGGAAAGAGGCCCGCAAGTCATCAAATCATCCACTGATGCAGAGATTACCAGAATGCTTGTAAATTTAGTGGACAATGCTCTTTTGAACGGCACGGTAAAAATGGCTCATTACAGCATTGCCGCGAAAACCGGCACGGCTCAGATTGCAGACCGTGTGAATGGCGGGTATTATAAAGATCGATACCTGCATTCGTTTTTCGGTTATTTTCCGGCTCACAATCCGCGCTTTATAGTGCTTTTATACACGGTAGAGCCGAAAGGGGTGGGCGGAGATTTCGCATCATACACGCTGACCCCGCCGTTCATGGATATAGCGAAATTTCTGATCAATTATTATAAAATTCCGCCTGATCGTTGATGCCGTCATAGACCGCCAGATT
>JAGWZX010000079.1 GCA_018968805.1 Patescibacteria group bacterium
TATTGCTCCTGCCCGGAAGCGCGCTCGCGCGCTCGCGTAGTATCGGCGTTTCGGGAAACGACGTTGCCGCTCTGCAAAAACAGCTTACCACCGCTGGTTTCCTCGCCGCGGGAAATGACAGCGGTTATTTTGGCCAGTTAACATTAGCGGCGGTGAAAAAGTTCCAGTGCGCCCAAAACATTATTTGCGCCAGCGCGAGCGTTTCTGGTTACGGCGTAGCCGGGCCGAAAACTCAAGCGGCACTGTCAATGATCGCCGCCATTCCCGCCCAACCAAGCGCGATTGACGGCAATATGACTCCCGCCGCCAAAGGAAACTTTGAATTCTCCGGCTGGATTCCCTACTGGCGCACTGCCACCGGCACGGCGGATGTTCTTCCCCATCTGTCGCAACTCACAAGCATAATGCCCTTCGGCTACACTATGAAAAGCGACGGCACGCTCGCCGACACCGCCAAGCTTTCGGGGGAACCGTGGACCTCGTTCATTGCCGCGGCCAAAAAAGCCAAGGTGCGGGTTGTTCCCACGGTTATGTGGGGCAGCGGCGCAACCATTCACGACGTCCTGAGCGATAGCCGTTCGCGCATCGCCCTGGAAAACGAGATCGCGCGTACTGTCAAAGAAAACGGCTTTGACGGCATTGATATTGACTTTGAAGCAAAAGAGGCGGAAACGATAAACTACTTTTCCACTTTCCTGAAAGGATTGTACCAGCGCATGGGCAACAAATGGGTGTATTGCACGGTTGAAGCGCGCATGCCGCTTGAAGACCGATATTCTCCGGGTCAAACCATTCCCCCTGATGCCACTGTCTACGCCAACGATTACGCGGCCATGAATAAATACTGCGACCGCGTGGAAATAATGGCTTACGATCAAGGCACAGTTGACGACCGGCTCAACGCCGCCCGAAGCGCGCCATACGCTCCCGTGGCCGACCCGGGCTGGGTTGAAGACTTGATCCGCCTCGCTGCGCAAAGCATTTCCCGAAATAAAATAATCGTGGGCGTTCCGACCTACGGCTACGAATACAAGGTCACTCCGCTCGCCGATTCAACGTATCAATACGATGTTCTCTGGCCATTCAATCCTAAATATGCTACCGACATCGCCGCGAAACTCGGCATCACGCCAGTGCGAAACAGCGCCGGAGAACTTGGCTTCAGCTATAACCCCGCCCTTCTTAATCCTCCCCCTCCAACCGAAAGTGACTCTACCCAAACTCAACAGACACAGGCCTCGTCAAGCGTCACTCAAAACGCAAGCTCGCAAGGCAATATCGTGACACCGTTCAACTACGTGTCATGGAGCGATGCTTCCGCCGTGGCGGACAAAGTGGCGCTGGCCAAACGACTCGGCGTTCGCGGCGTCGCCGTCTTCAAATTTGACGGCGGCGAAGACCAAGCCGTCTGGAACGTCTTGAAATAGTAAAATTCCTATTGCGTCTTAGTCACGCACCCGGAAAATGTCGTTGTGCCGTTTTCCGTCACGAAAGCCGTGTCGCCCTTGTTCCAAAAAACGAACGACTCGTCGGCTTTGGCGTAGCGCGCGCCGGAGGCGGAAATAGCTCGGGGCACCGACAGCAGGCGACCGTCGCTCAACCGCAGATCAACATACTTATCGTCGCTCGGATAAAAAGTGGCCGTAATGATTTTGCCGCTATCGCAAGAAAAGATCGCGGTTTTCGGTGACGCCGCGGTGCAATATTGTTCCCACGGCCTGACACAGCTTTGTTTCGCATCGCACCAGGAATAGCCGGCCGAACCGATACAGCCGTGAACATCGCGGTCTGCGCCTACGATCGGGTTTTCCGGAGCGAAGACTTTCTCAAAAACCAAAAGAGCGACCGCCAACACTACAATTATGATCAGTAGCCAAAGATTTTTTTTCATACGATGAAAATAGAATGATATCGTAAGATATCCTGATAATCTCGCATTATAACACAAACCAAACCGATTGACGGGCAAACGATTATCGGCACATTGGTTTTGTCCTGCCTTGAATACTCTTAGCGGATTTAATAACTCCAGGCGCGGTTCGAAACGGCCCGTTTCCTAATCGGAAATCGGCCGCGTCTCGGCAGATCCTTGCGGCTCAATTCCACCATTTGAGCCGCAAGCGGTCCTACCATCTGATCCACAAGATTAGCGCAAATAAGGTCATATCAAGGCCTTGCCTTGCTAAACCGTCTTTCCTTTCTCTGGCATAAAATATTAGGTTAAAAAAATCCAGAATTTAATCCGCAAGGACCAAATTCTGGACACCAGCGCTGCCTATAATATGTTAGGCTAATACAAGTGTAACCACGCCTCTACGCTCGAGAAAATCGTACTCCAGGCACCCCAGCTTCATCTCTTCATTGATGTTGCTGCCGTACGCGTAATAATTCGATGGAGGCTGTCTGAGTTCTGCCTCGAGCACTTTTATTTTCTGCGCTGTCGACGTTGCACCGTAAGCCCGGTAGTGCGCCTTAAGAAATTTGTCCGCCGATTATTAACCGCATCATGAGGTCATATCAAGGCCTTGCCTTGCTAAACCGTCCTAAAAGGTCCAAGAAAAAGCTTCTACTCCTTCCGCGGCGCTTCGCGCCGCGCGCCAAAATTTCCCTCCTTCTGACACAAGTTTTATTCGGGCTGACCTTCTCGGTCTCGTTAATTTTACCATCAAACCCCACAAGGGTTTCCTGACGATCTTTATTTTATCATTTTGACCCTCCTAGGAACGAAGATTTTAATTCTAGCGCTCTTGCTATTATTCTGTCTCCAATTTCACCCCAATCAAAATATCTTTTAATATCTTTTGGATCAATCAGTTTTATTTTGGTAACATCACCACCTGGATCAGCAACAAATTTTCCCAGAGGTTCAACTACACAA
>JAGWZX010000080.1 GCA_018968805.1 Patescibacteria group bacterium
AGCACGGATATTTTCCTGCTGGAAAATTCCTCGTGCTCGCGCCGTCGCGCTCGCAAGTCTTTTTCTTGTGAAGGCCTCGCTTTAAGGAAAGAGGGCGACAACAATAAAGTTTGCCACCCGTCCCATCCCCGAAGCGAAGCCTCGGGATTCTCCCCGCGCACAATAAAGAGGCAGACTCGACTGTAGCAACCAAAAACCTTCCAGACAAAGTCCTTGAGGTTACGGATGAAAGAAAAAGGCCACGGCCATAATCAAGTATGCCACCAAAAGCTGGACGCCTTCAAACCAATGACTCTCTCCGTCTTCCACTATAGAGTTGACCACCAGCACGGAAAAAACAATCGTAACCAACTCAAAAGTGTTGAACACCAAGCTCATCTGGTTGCGGAAAAACAAACTGACCAAAACTAGCGCCGGCGCCACAAACATCGCGATTTGAGTGGCACTGCCGATAGAGACTTGCAGAGCCAAATCCATTTTGTCCTTGATTGCAACAGTGACGGCCGAAACGTGCTCGGCGGCGTTGCCGATAATGGCCACGAAAATCACGCCGATGAAAAGCTCCGTCCAGCCCAAACTGACAACCAGGGGCTCGATTGAACCGACCAAAATTTCGCTCATGAATGCCACCGCGATTGTCGCCGCGAGCAGAATGACGACACTTTTGGTCTTGCTCCATTTGGCCTCGGCTTTGGCCACATCGGCTTCGTACAAATGCTTGTGAGTATGAAGAGTGAAAATAAGATTGGCGCCGTAAGCAATAATCATAAGCACGGCAACCGCGGCGGAAAGCTCCTCGATCAGACCAAAACTGGCACTGCCGGAGGTCTGAACGAAAATCGCCGGAATGACAAGAGCGGTCACAGCCAAAAGCAGAGTGGAAGCGGCGGCTTTGGCGGCCGTGGCGTTGAACATCTGTTTTCTTCTCTTCCAGCCGCCGAAAATAATGGCCGTACCCAAAACCAAAAGCAAATTGGAAATGATGGAACCGGTTATTGACGCCTTGACCACTTCAATAAGGCCGGCTTGTAAAGCCATGACGCCGATAATGAGCTCCGTGGCATTGCCGAAAGTGGCGTTCAGAAGGCCGCCCAAGCCCGCGCCGGTGTAAACGGTCAATTCTTCGGTCGCTTCGCCTATGTATTTGGCGAGCGGCACAATCGCCAAAGCCGACAACGCGAAAAGCCAGATCGGCGAAGCGTTCAGCCAAACGGCGCCCAGAGCAATCGGCGTGAAAGCAAGAAGCGCGAGAAAAAATTTATCCATAGCTGTTATTTTTGAGATGAGTCGCCCTTCAAGGTCTTAATGGCCTCATGGACCGTGGTCATAAACTGGGCTGGAAAGATTATGGTGGAATTCTTCTCGGTGGCGATTTCCGACATTGTCTGAAGAGTGCGCAACTGCAAAGCGACCGGATGAGCGGTGATGACATCCGCGGCCTGGCCGAGTTTTTCCGAAGCTTGCAATTCGCCTTCGGCGGCGACAATTTTCGCCCGCCGCTCGCGTTCGGCTTCCGCTTCTTTGGCCATCGCCCGCTGCATGTTGTCGGGCAGAATAATATCTTTGATTTCCACGGCCGTCACCTCCGCGCCCCACGGCTCGGTATGGCTGTCAATGACATTCTTGATGCTGATATTTATCTCCGACGTCTGCGACAAAAGCTGGTCCAAACTGAACCGGCCGACGACGTTTCGGACCGTCGTCTGGCTGATCTGGTTTATCGCTTGGTCAATGTTTTCAATGGCCACCACCGACTTCATCGGATCAACGATGTGATAATAAGCGACCGCGGCGATGTCAATGGAAACATTATCCTTGGTGATGATTTTTTGGGAAGGAATGTTCATGGTAATCGTCCGCAGTGTCACCTTATTCATCCGCTCAAAAATCGGAATAAGAATGATGAGGCCGGGACCGCGCACGCCGGTAACTTTGCCCAAGAAAAAAATCACCGCCCGATCGTATTCCTTGATAACCCGAAGGGATATTAAAACGAGGATAACGACTATCGTTAAAATAAACCACATGATAGTAGGTTAGCGATTAATGAAGGATTATATCACGATTTGGGTCGGCGAATTTTCCGGTGGGTGCGTCAGATGAGCGGCAGAACGGCGCGGTGAATGGCGGGGTTGGCCGAAGCGATAAATTCCCGATTGAAATCATCTTTCTCCGGTTTTCCTTTAAAATCACTAGCGACGCAACCCGCCTCGCGGGCGATGAGTTTGCCGGCAAGAAAATCGTGAGGTTCAGCGCCGTCCGCCATGACAAATGTTTCAATTCTTCCGGAAGCCAGAAGGCAAAGGTCATAAGCCAGAGACCAGCTCCAAAGCGTTCGTTTGGTGCTTCCGCTAAGAGCATTGGTTAACCGCATTACCTCTTTCTTGGGATGGCGGTAACCGGCCGCGAAAGCGGAGGTGCTCCGTCCGAGCGCCGTTTCGGCGCTCGGACGGATTTTCTTTCCGTTTTCAAACGCTCCTTCTCCTTTCGCGGCATAATAGGTCACATCGAGCAGCGGCGCGCGAACCACGCCGAACAACGCCTCCTTGCCTTTTGTAAGCGCGATGGAAACGGAAAAGTTCGGAATTCCGATTACGAAATTATTGGTGCCGTCCAATGGATCAATATAAAAAATGTAAGGTGAAGAGCCCCGGATCATGCCGCACTCTTCGGAAAAAATGGAGTGGTCCGGAAAGGCCTTGTGCAACATTTTGACAATTACTTCTTCCGAGCCGGTGTCCGCCTCTGTGCGAAAATCCTGGGCGCAGGTTTTCT
>JAGWZX010000081.1 GCA_018968805.1 Patescibacteria group bacterium
CGAGGCGCGATTATTTTTTCCAAAAAAGACAGCCGCGACTTGCCGAAAAAAATCGATAAGGCGGTTTTTCCGGGCCTTCAGGGCGGGCCGCACATGGGACAAATTGCCGGCATTGCCGTTGCTCTAAAAGAAGACGCGGCGCCGGCGTTCAAAAAATACGCGAAACAAGTCGTCAAAAACGCCGCCGCTCTGGCCGACGAGCTTGCTCGTTTAGGCTGGCGCGTCGTTTCCGGCGGCACCGATTCGCATCTTGTCTTGGTTGATGTGTGGATGAACGGCAGGGGAATAAGCGGCAAAGAAGCCGAAGCGCGTTTGGAAAAAGCCGGCACCATATGTAATAAAAATACTATCCCTGGAGAAACCCGCTCGCCGTTCGATCCCTCCGGCATCCGACTCGGCAGTCCGGCGGAGACGACGCGGGGAAAGAAAGAGAAAGATTTTGTGGCGATTGCGAAACAGATAGATAAAATTCTCCGGCAATGAGAAAAGGCCGATTGATTGTCATAGAAGGCACGGATGGGAGCGGCAAGGCCACCCAGACGAAATTTTTGGCGGAAAGGTTCCGCAAATCAGGAATACCTTTTGAGTTGGCCGATTTTCCCCAGTATGGCAAACCAACCGGGTATTTCGCCGAAAAATATTTGCGCGGCGAGTACGGCACAGCCGAGGAAGTCGGGCCTTACCGCGGTTCAATTTTGTACGCTGTTGACCGCTACGATAAGTCTTTTGATATCCGGCGCTGGCTTTCGGAAGGGAAAATTGTGGTGGCCAACCGCTACGTTTCGGCGAACATGGGCCACCAGGCCGGAAAAATCAAAAACAAGCGCGAGCGCGAGAAGTTTATCAAGTGGCTGATTGACCTCGAATATGGAATTTTCAACATTCCCAAACCCGACATAACAATCCTTCTCCATGTGCCGCCGGCCGTCGGCCAAAAGTTCGTTGACCAGAAAGGCGAGCGGGCTTACACGAAGGGCCGCAAGCGCGACATTCACGAAGAAGACATTGCCCATTTAGAACAGGCGGCGGAAGCTTATCTTTCAGTCGCGAAAAGGTACGGCTGGACAGTCATTGATTACGCGACCAGGGAAGGTATCCTTTCGCTTGCAGAGGTGCGGGATAAAATTTGGCAGGCCGTTGAGAAACTTCTGTAAACCGGTTGTTGTGCTAAAATGGCGGAATGTTGAAAGTTAAAATAAAACGCCTTCATCCCGAGACGAAACTGCCGACCTATGCCCACCCCGGCGATGCCGGACTGGACATGTATTCAATTGAGGATACGACCATTTCGCCCGGCGGTTCCCATCATTTTTTCTGCGGTTTCGCGCTGGAATTTCCCGAGGGTTATATGGCGATTGTTAAGGATAAAGGCGGTCTTGGCACGAAAGGACTTCACGCGCTCGGCGGTGTGTTCGATGCCGGTTTTCGCGGCGAGTACAATGTTTTTCTTGTGAATTTAGGCAAAGAGCCATATCATTTTGAAAAAGGCGACAAGATTGCCCAACTTTTGATTATGCCGGTGGAATGTGCCGAGCTCATCGAGGCGGACACTCTTTCAGAAACCAGCCGCGGCAAAGGACAGTTCGGGAGTACGGGAAGAAGATAGCTATAAAACATAAAAGGTTATAGTATGTTGTTGGTGTGAACAGAGACGTTTATGAGTGATTCTTCGACAACTCACCTCGGCCCGCCGCAGATCAGTGATTACGACAATGCTTGGAACAAGCTGACTCTTGCGGTAAACAGACACAAGCTTCACCCGTCAATTCCTCCGACCGATCCGGAGACGATAGCCAGACTGCAACAAGAACTTATTGCGATCAGTCGTCGTGACGGCATTGGCCGGTGGGCGGACTCCTAGAGCGGCCAGAGCGCTCTTTTTTTGTGCTAGAATGACCTTATGACTTCAGAAATTTTGGAGGATTCAATCAAGAAAGCTCTAAAAAAGCTCGGGCTGAATGTTGAAAAGATAACTCTGGAACATCCGGACGATTTGGCTAACGGCGATTATTCAACGAATGTCGCGCTCTCGCACGCTAAAACGCTGGGCGTTCCACCAAGACAGCTTGCGAAAAACTGTCGGAGTCCTTCAGGGTTCGACCTTGAAGTCTGGAGAAACCAGCCGTGGCAAAGGACAGTTCGGGAGTACGGGGAGGAAGTAGATTACTGGCTGTGAATCAGTAAAACATTTGTTTTTTATATATATTTGATAATCTAGTGTTTGCAATCTGGTATGAAAAAGAACACCGGTTAGTTCACCACCGCGTCGATCGCGGTCCAATCTCTGAGGAGAAAGGGTGCGATCGACGCGGATTAAGCCGCCTCGGCGGCTAAGGGATGATGTTGTTTGTGCAGGTGTACCAAGGAACACCAGCTGACATCGTCCAGCGGAAATCACCAATGAGTAGAGCGAAGACTTGTACGACCGAAAAGCCGTACGACGAGCCCGAAGTGTGATATCTCCCACATGGGACCCCCAGTAGGTCCTGGTTACCCCATGTCAAGGCCGCGCAATTCCTCGCGCGGCCTTCTCTTGTCACCAAAATATTTTTTAAGTGTTAAAATGTCCTAATGATTTCTGCTGTAATTGAAGAGTCAATTCAGAAAGCTCTGAAAGAGCTTAATTTGTTTGATGTGGAAATAGGTCTAGAACACCCGGACGATTTATTACACGGAGATTTTTCATCCAATGTCGCGCTGG
>JAGWZX010000082.1 GCA_018968805.1 Patescibacteria group bacterium
TACTCGGACTCAGCGATCGCCGCGTCCGATTATGTCAATACGAATTTTCCCGGACAAAGCGTTGGGACGCTTAACCTCATGGAAGTTCACGTACTATTGAATACCGAAAGGCGTTTTCCAGTCGCGGATTTTACCGGCATGCCTTTGGTCGGTTCAAACCCCCTTTTTACGTCGCCGCTTCCCGATGTGGTCGTCTCTTATCCGGATAATCGTTTTCTTTCCCAAGGAGCCGCCGTCATTGCCGGACGTTACGCGCTTGTTAAGACTGTCCGGGGCATTAATATTTACAAAGCGACAGCCGTCTTATGAAAGACATCAAGGCTATTTGTTTTATGGGCTTTTATCGGCCAGTGGCTCCGCGCGACAAGGTGTACATTGGCGGTTTGAAAAAGCGCGGCGTCAATGTTTTAGAATGTGTTGATAACACGCCCGGCCTTGCCAAGTTTTTCAATATCGCGAGGAAGTACAGAGAACAAGGAAAACGTTGCGACATTCTATGGGTCGGTTACGCCAGCGCCATGGTCGTGCCGCTGGCGCGGCTTTTGACCAGACGCAAGATCGTTTGGAACGCCGGCAATTCCTGGTACGAGACGGCGATTTTGGATCGCGCTATTCACCGGCTTTTTTCTTTGGCGGCTTTTGCCATTTGGTGCGTTGATTTTTTGGCGTTCCATTCCGCTGATCTGATTATCCTTGAGAGCGCGGCGCAGAAACGTTATATCTCTAAGCAGTTTTGGGTGAAAGAGGGCAAACTGGCCGTTGTTTATACCGGCGCCGACGAAACGGTTTTTCATCCGGACCCGACTGTCGCCAAAAACAAGACATTCACCGTGATTTTTCGCGGCATGTTTTTGCCGGCGACCGGCGTGGAATTCGTGATTGAAGCCGCGCGCGTTTTAAAAAATGAAGATATAAATTTTCGTTTAATCGGCTGGGGCGAACCATTACAGACGAAAATCCGGAAAATGATCGCCGATCACGACCTAACCAAAGTATCTCTCACTACAGTTTTCATGCCCGCCGACGAATTGCGCCGCACCATGCTTTCCGCCCATGTCATGCTCGGCGCGTTCGGTAATAACGAACGTCTTGAACGCACCATTCAGCATAAGACTTTTGAAGCGCTCGCTCTCGGCATGCCTTACATTACGCGCGATTCGGAAAGCAACCGCGAGCTTTTGACCGACGGCGTTAATGTCCGGTTCGTGCCGCCGGCCGATCCGAAAACGCTCGCCGCGGCCATTATGGCGCTCAAAAATGACGCTTCTTTGCGCGAAAAGCTTGCCCACGGGGCGAGAATATTGCACGAAACGAAATTTACGGGTGGGATATTAGCGGCAGAGGTGGAAAATTTTTGCAACTCTTTTAGCGGCCGGCAATCGCCCGGAGCGCTTTGATTACCCGTTCAATCTGGTCTTTTGTAATAGCCAATCCGGACGGAAGATACAAGCCGTTTTGGCCGAGAAATGAAGCGTTCGGAAATTTTTCATTTCCAATTACGTTTTTTAACACCGGTTGTTCTTCCGGCGGGTAGAAGAAATCGCGCGTTTCAATTCCTTGTTCGGCGAGAGCCGAGCGCAGTTCGTCGCGGCTTTTTCCGAACTTTTTTTGGTCAACCACAATACCATACATCCAGTAGACGTTTTTGACATCCGGTTTTGTTTTCGGCAAAATCAGTCCGGAAACACCGGAAAGGCCATTATCATAAGCGGCCGCCATCGCTAATTTTTTTGCGATATATTCGTCAATACGGGAAAGCTCTCCGAGACCCAAAGCCGCCTGGAGGTTGGATAGGCGATAATTGTAACCCAGTTTCTCATGAATAAAACGTTTATCGGATGAATGATAAAGGTCGCGCAGTTTGCGCGCTTCAGCCGCGATTTTTTCGTCATTGGTTACGATCATGCCGCCTTCGCCAGTGGTGATTATCTTGTTTGCGTAAAAACTGAAGGCGCCGACATCGCCCATAGTGCCGGTTAAGCGGCCTTTATACCGGCCCCCGTGGGATTCGGCGGCATCCTCCAAAACTTTTATTTTACGCTCAGCGGCAATTTGCAGGATGTCGTCCATGTCGGCGGCATGGCCGTAAGTATGGACAGCCATGACGGCCTTGGTACGCGGAGAAATTTTTTCGGCAATTTTCTTCGGATCAATATTGTAAGTTTCCAGTTCGCAATCGACAAAGACCGGTTTTGCGCCTGTTTGGAGCACGGCCATGAAGCAGGCGCCCATCGCGAAAGCGGGTACGATAACTTCGTCACCAGCCCCGACATCAAGACTGAGAAGGGCAAGGTGCAGGGCGCAGGTTCCGTTTGCCACTGCAACCGCTTGTCTTATCCCAAGGTATTCAGCGAAAGTCTTTTCAAATTTTTCCACGAACGGCCCGCTACCGGAAAGCCATCGGCTTGCCAGGGCGTCAGCCGTGTTTCTTTCCGCCTCTTTTGAGATAAGCGGTTCGTTTACGAAAATTTTTTCAATTTTGGAATTTTTTGGCATTGGCTTTGCCCGGATATGGGCCTTGTTTGACTTCAATAAGGCGGCTTCCAGGTTTTATTTTCATGCCGTGCACGCCGGATACAAAAAGAATGGAATCTCCCGAAGTTAAAGTGAGCGTTTCAACCGGTTTCCAGTCGGAGGATGCCACGGTCACTTCCACTTCGCCTTTTTCAACATATAAAAACTCCTCGGT
>JAGWZX010000083.1 GCA_018968805.1 Patescibacteria group bacterium
TGGGAATCAATTACCAAACACCACAGGAAGTGTTGCAAAGGTCTTGATTATTTAACGTGACGCGTCCCGCAATTTTACATGGCTGTGTAAAATTCGGACCCCAATTTTGATATTAATTTGAGATGTTAAAACTTCGCTAGGCGCGATTTTTGAGGGCGTTCTTCATGGTTTCGGAATCAATGTATTCAAGTTCGGTGCCGGTGGAAAGGCCGCGGCCGAGACCGGAAATTTTGATGTTATATCGTTTAACAACGGGAGAAAGCAGTTTAGCGACATGGTCGGCGGTGTTTTCACCTTCAGGATTTAGGTTGGTGGCAATAATAATTTCCTTAAGACCGGCCGCGGCGCGCTTCGCCGCCGCGGCCGCAAGCTCTTTCGCCCGGATCCATTTGTCCGGTTCCTTCTCTAGAATCGGCACCGTGCCGCCGAGCACGAAATAATATCCGTTATACGAGCGGCTCTTTTCAATCGTTTCAAGATCAACATCACGCGACACCACCATAAGAAAACCGGCATCGCGCCCTCGGTCCAGGCAAATCGAACATTTGTTAGCCGCGCCGGTCGATATTGAATAACGAAAACACGACGAACAAACGCTGACGTCGCGCTTCAGCCCGATCATAAGTTTTGAAAGGGAATCAAGGTAACCGTTATTGCGCGACAATAAATAATAAACAAAACGTTTGGCCTGACGCGGCCCGACGCCCGGAAACTCCTTGAAGATTTCTGTCAGTTTATTTATTGAATCCATTAGAAATTGCTTGGGGCGGTGTCGAAATCACTGAAACTGCCTTTCTCAAGCGGCACAAATGAAGCCTTGCGTTCGTCAAAATACAGCTCCGCCTTGCCAGTCGGACCATTACGATGCTTCTCGATCATTATTTCGGCGATATTCGGCCGATCGGAATCTTCGCGATACTTGTCTTCACGATGGATGAACATCACCACGTCAGCATCTTGTTCAATGGAACCGGAATCACGCAAATCCGATAGGCGCGGTTTGCCGCCGCGGCTCTCAACGGCGCGCGATAATTGGGAAAGCGCCAGCACCGGCACGTCCAATTCGCGAGCCAAATGTTTGAGCGAACGGGAAATTTCCGTAACTTGCTGAACAAGATTGTCGTTTTGGCGGGCGTTGGTCGGAACCATAAGCTGGAGATAATCAACAATAATAAGGCCGAGGCCTTTCTCGCTCTTGAGCCGGCGGGCGACAGAGCGCATTTTCAAAATGTTGTTGCCGGGTTGGTCGTCAATATAAATCGGCGCTTGAGACAATTCATCCATGGCGGTGCGGATGCGCGCGAAATCGTCCTCAAGCGACAAGCCTTTGCCGGTGCGCAGTTTCCAAGAATCCACATTTGAAGCGGCCGCGAGCATGCGGTCCACAAGCTGCTGCGAACTCATTTCAAGAGAAAAAATACCGACTGGTATTTTGTGATTTACCGCCGCCTGACGAGCGATATCCAGCGCCAGCGAAGTTTTGCCCATTGAAGGCCTCGCCGCCAGAATAACCAGATCTGATTTTTGCAATCCGGACAGTTTGTTGTCAAGCTCTTTGAAACCGGTCGGCACGCCGCGCAAGGTGTCCTGCGAATTATGCAAACGATCGAGTCTTTCCCACGCTTCGCTAAGCGTATCTTTGAGCTCGATGAATTTATGCGTGCCGGAAAAATTAGTGACTTCAAAAATCTTCTTCTCGGCCTGATCGAGCAATTCTTCAAGATCGGCGCGCTCGTCAAAGCCTAATTCGGATATGTATTCGGCCGCGCCAATGAGATTGCGCATCAGGTATTTCTTCTGGACGATTTCAGCATAATGCTTGGCATTGGTGGAAGAGGGTACGCCAGAAACCAATTCGGCCAAAGCTCCCGTGCCACCGACACTTTCCAACTGGCCATTCTCGCCAAGCCGCGCAGACATCGACAGAATATCTATAGGATTGCCCTTGCTGAAAAGCTCCAGCATGGTCTTGAAGATAATCTTGTGGCGCTCCGCGTAAAAAGAGTCGGCGCCGATTAAATCCATAACCTCATTCATGGCCTCCGGCCTAAGCATGATCGAACCTAGCAAAGCCGCCTCGGCCTCCGTATTTTGCGGCGGTACGCGCAACTCGCGTTTGGAAAATCCTTGAGTTTGAGTCCTGGCCATCGAAGCCATTGTAGCATATAAGATATGCCGCATGATAACTCGTAAAAGTGTCTAAAATGTGGGCGAAATGGGGACAACACAATGTCCAAAAAACAAAATTTTGAGCGAATTCGCCGCCTCGGCGAATTCGCAAATCATGATTCGGATTCGCCGTCCCGCCCGCGGCTCGGGCGGGACACCGCGATCCTGAGTTTTGATTTTTGAATCTTTACCTTGTATAATCCCCGTTACTATGCAAGCTGTCATTCTGGCCGCGGGCAGGGGAGTGCGGATGAATCATCTTACCGCAAACACCCCGAAACCTTTGCTTTCGGTCGGCAAGGCCAATCTCATTGAATGGAAGCTCAGCGCCCTGCCGACCGAATTTGACGAGATAATTATTATCGTCGGTTATCTTGGCGAACAAATCCGCAAACATTTTGGCGATCAGTTCGGCGGCAAACGCGTCCGTTACGCCGAACAAAAGGATCTGAACGGCACCGGCGGCGCGCTTTTC
>JAGWZX010000004.1 GCA_018968805.1 Patescibacteria group bacterium
ATTCTTCCGTATCGCCAAGGCGGGTTTCGCCCACAAACGCAAACAGCTTGCCGGCAACCTTAGGGTTCTTTTCCCCGACATTGAAAAAGCGCTTGAAAAAACCGGCCTTCCCAATGAAATCCGACCGGAAAACGTTTCGCTTGAAAAATGGAAGGGTATCTTGAAAGTTTTACATGCCTGACGAACCGAGAAAGCCTGTCATCATTCCTTCGCTCGGTATTTCAAAACAATCCGGACCGGACCATTCCATGCATACGCCGGCCCCCGGATCGTAAGTGCCTAAAACTTCCGTGGTAAAAGGAGCGTTGTAATTGCTGAATTCCTGCATGCCTTCGTAATATGTAAGGAGAACGGGATAATCCGGCGGCAGAGGTTGCATGCCGACCAACCAGTCGCCGCTGCAATCGCAGAAAAACACGTAATAAATGGCGCCGCCGAACGGCGAGCCGCTCACACCCTGAGCGTTGGCTATCGCCGGCCGCGGGTTAAAAAGAGAAATCAGATTGCGGAAAAATACCCCGAGCGGGATCGGCTTGGGAGAAATATTTTTCGCTGAGGTCTGCGCCTGCTTATTCCAAGCCTTTTGAAACTCTTTGCGGAAATCCATCGGGCCGGCGGCGGCATTCTGCACAAGAGCGCTCGCATTCGCAAGCCGGCTATCGCTGTAACCGCGATTTTTACCGACACGATTGATATCGGCGAGAAACTTATCCAGATTTATAAAATTGGGATTGCCTACCGAAGCGGGCGCGGAAGAAGGCGCTGGGGTAAACGTGGGCGGCAGAACGGGAACAGTAACCGATTTTGGGGTTGAAACCGCGGACACGGGAGGCGGCACGGAGGCGGGCGCGGCGGACTCCGTCCGCCGCGCCGCGAACTTACCTAAAAGCGCATTCAGTTGGCGCAGAGTCTTCGGACCAACCGTGCCGGTAGGCGATTGGCCCAACGCTAAAATACCACTTCTGTATTTTTGCTGAAATTTATTGACGGCCGCTTGCGTCAAAGGCCCGAAAACGGATGTCTCTTGCCCGGGGGATCCTGGACCGACCCGGGCCACTCTCGTGTCAGGATCGCCGTTTAAAAACCTTTGCAACCGCAACACATCAGCACCAACCGACCCGAGAGAAAGCAGGCGAGAAAAGGAGGTACCCGTGTCCGCCCAAACAGACGACCGCGCGAAAAACACGGCACAAATAACCAAGGCCGCGATGGAAAAACCGACAATTGACTTTCTATGAGCGGCTGTTCGTTTCATTCGCACTTGATTCGTAACATTTTACCACAACTGGGGAACGGACGCGGCTATTTTCTGTTATACTGTCCGGGAAGTTTGCGCATTGTCTGTGCGCCAATTTGCGTATGCTCGCCGCACGAAAAAAAATCGCCTTGATCGCGCTGGGAATCGTCGTTGTCGGCGGAGTTGTCTACTTCATTTGGAAAGGCTCGCAAAAAACAAGCTACAGCGCCGTCGGCACGCAATTTACCACTGCGGCTCAATCGGCGATATTGGAAAAAGACAGCGACAATGACGGCCTGAAGGATTGGGAGGAGGAGCTCTGGAAAACAGATCCTTACAACCCCGACACTGCCGGCGACGGCATGCCCGACGGCATGAAAGTCAAACAGGGACGCGATCCTCTCCGGCCCGGGCCGAACAACTTTCTCGCCTCAAGCACCGTCGCCGCCAAAATCAACACGACGACTGAAAGCGATCTTTCGGAAACCGACAAATTCTCGCGGGAACTTTTCATCAAGATCATCGCCGACAAAAACAACAACACACCGCCTACGCAAGAAGACTTGAATAATTTTTTAAACAACGCCATCCGCCAGGAAACGCAGGATCAGAAGGCGAAAAAATTCACCGCGGGAGATTTTCAGGCCGACACCAGCGAAACGCCGGACAAAATTCGCGCCTACGGCAACGCCTTAGCCGTGATTTTTACCACCAAGCCGGCGACTCCGCTTGAATATGAAATGAACGTGGTGGGCCAAGCGGTGAATAACAATGATCCCGACGAGCTGAACAAGCTTGACCCGCTGATCGCCGAATATCAACTGCTTGAGAAAAAACTTCTGGCCTTGACTGTGCCGCAAAGCGCCCTGCCGTTTCACATCGCGCTTACCAATAGCGTTGCCGGTATGATTTGGAGCATTACCGGCCTAAAATACGTCATGACCGACCCCATCAGGGCCTACCCCGGTGTCGCGGTTTACGCGGACAACGCGCAAAGTTTCGCCGACTCCATCAATAAATTCCGGGGTTATTTCATTTCGCAAAACACGCCGTTCGAGCCGAACGATCCGGCGTACAATTTTTTCCAATTAAACCGAACATGATAGATTTTTCCCCAGAAACAAGATGGATTTCGCGGTATAATTGACACAACCTTTAATGAAAAAGGAGTGGAACATCATTGCCGGGACCCTTGCCATTATCATCGTTACGGCGGCAATTTCTTTCGCCGTTCCCGAATCGGCGCACGCCGACATCGCAAGCTGCATCGCGGGCGTGATCGCTGGCAAGGCATACGGAAAAGCGGAGGCGACGGGTTCGCAAGGCGAGGCGACGGGCATGACAAAAGGTGCGGCGGGAGCACTTAGCTTTTCCAGCGCGGCGGGAGCAGTCACTTCCGTACCGGTCTACGACGCATACGTACAGCAATCCATCATACAAATGAGCCAAGTATCGGCTGACGCGATCAACACTGTCGCCGCCGCCAATGCCCGAATCAACGCCGATACGGCCGGACAAACCCAAGGCCTGACTATCCAGCGTTGCATCGTCCAACCGCTTGTCGTCATTTTGGCTCGTTCGCTTCTATCCACATTCACCGCCCAGATGGTGAACTGGATCAACAGCGGTTTCCACGGAAGCCCGTTATTCGTCACCAACCCGCAAGGCTTCATGGCCGATGTGGCCGATCAGACTATGGGCCAATTCATCGCCAATCTCGGTCCCATCGGCGCGATGTTGTGCAGTCCGTTTGATTTGCAACTCCGCCTATCGCTGAACCTTGCTTACGGCAATAACGGCTACTGGCAGGAAATCGGCTGCCGGCTTACCGACATTGAGCAGAACGTCCAGCGCGCTTTCACCGCCGGAGCTTGGGGCGCGGACGGCTGGGACAATTGGCTGCAGCTGACAGCCGTACCGCAGGACAATCCTTACGGGGCATACATCGCGGCCACTAACGCTTTGGATGCCCGGATCGGCAACGCCCAATTCTCGCTCGGCCAGCAGTTGAACTGGGGCCATGGCTTTCTGTCATGGACAGACTCAAAGACCGGCCAGATTCAAACGCCGGGAATTGTCATAGAAAACCAGCTCGCCAATACCTTGGGCGAACCGGTGCGGCAGGTCGGCGTGGCGCAAGATTTAGACGCCATACTGGGCGCCCTGGTAAATCAAATGATTAACCAGGTAATGGGTGGGGTGGGAGGCCTTCTTGGCGCTTCAGGCCAACCGTCCGGAGGCGGATCGTCCATGGTTGACCAGGGCCTGGCTTCTACACCGGATTCAATTATCTCTCAAAACACCGCCGCGCAGAAATTCCCAAGCGAACTGGACGTGGAAACCGGTGTTAACACGGATGGCAGTCCGGTATATATAGGCCCTACTCTTGATCCGGCCTACTTTTGCGCCGCCTTCCGAAACAACAGTTATTCGGCAGACGGCGGATCGTCTGGAAATAATGTCGCCGACACTTCCGATGTGTATGTGACTAAAATCTGCCAGACTGCCGACAATCATGACGGCACGTTCAGCAAAGGAACTTGTACCGACTCCACGTTCACCCCTATCAAAACGCAAAAAATCATCAACAGCTCGAGCGGAATAGGCGCGCCGGCCGCTACGCCATGGACCGTTTCCGATTACAATGCCGCTTCCACCTTCTGTCAAAATTCCAGCTTTACCGTACCCACAAGCAACGCTATCAGCGCTTTCCAGGATCAGGTTGATAATTTCAACAACATACCTACCACCACAACAGCGCCTAATACCGGGCCGGTGCCGGACACCAATGTGGCGGTAATGAAAACCGCCGCTCAATCCAGTACTTACGTCACCAACGCAACCGGGAACACCACCGCGGACAGGGCGGTTGACGGCAACGCGCGGCAGTTGGGATATACCCAGACCGGCGTTAGCGGGCCGGGAGTCGGAGCGTGCGTCGTGTATGGGGCAAACCAATGCGCCGCAGAAACCGGCCGTAGCGACTCCGGCGGCGCCTGGTGGAATGTTGATCTCGGCGGCGAATACAACATTCATGGCATAGAGATTGACCAGCCGTTCGGAGCAGGATGGGGTAGTTACCTTTCAATCGCGCAACGCGGATCGGAAGTCCGGGTGCGGGTTGGAGACACCGTGGACGCGAGCGGCAAGGTTATCGGCGGTTCAATTCTTCCCGCCGACTCCACCTGCACAAGCTCAAAAGAAAAAACAGCGAATCCAAATTACACATTCTGCGACGACAATAACGGCAACACCCGCCTTAGTCGCACCGGACTGACGCTGACGGGACGCTACTTGCAAATTGAAAAAGATCCCGGCAGCGGCGGACTGGCGCTTGCTCAAGTCAAAGTTATGGGTTCGCGCGTCACGGCTGGAACGGGAAATTCATCTGCTCCGGCTTCGCCTTTCACCATATCGCCCGGCGACCTTGATTATACAAGCGTCGCCTGTCCGGTTTCGGGCGGGGTGGAATTCCCTTGTGTTTCCAATGGCTCGGCCGGGTTCTATGACGTAACCTTTACGGCAAACCAGACGGAAAATGCTGTTAAAGCCAGATTGTCTATTGTCAAAACTGATGGCGGCGTAGTGGGTATAACGAGTATATTTAAAAACTTGAGCCTCACCGAAAAAGTTGATTCGCAAAACTCGGCCACCTACGCCATAAGTCTCGCCGGCACGGTCAACGGCACCCCGCCCCTCGTGCTGTTCACTGACGCCTCCGGCCAAAATATCGGCACCGCCTATGAGTTGAGCGTGGCGGGAAACATTGCCGTCAATGCGGCACCGGGAAGTTACAAACTTACGATCGATCTGCTTGATTCAACGAGCAAAGTAGTGGCGACGCAGAACACCTTGTTCAAAATTCAATGAGAACAGCGCGCAAAAAATTAGTCGTCGGGTTGTTTGTGATAGCGCTCTTCGGCGCGGCCGCTTTCGCGGCCGCGCCGACCCTCGCGCGCGCCCAGGCATTAGTACCGCTTCAGGGAAACCAGTCCGGCGACACAACAGGCTCTCTCAACCCAGGCCTCAATCCCGTCAATTCTTCCGGAGGCTTCAATCCAAACGGTGCCACCACAGTAACCCCGACCAGCCCCGGAGGCAACGCGGCCGCGGACCAAAACAAAGCGGGCGGCGGCCTCCAACAACCCGTAATTAACAAATCGGCTTTTCCTGGTTGCGGCATAAATTTAGAATGCTGGGTGGCACAGCTAGCTTATATTCCAATGTCAATCGCCGCATTCTTTCTATACCTGGCGGGCTGGTTCCTTGATTTATGTCTGCTTTTCACCCTTAACATCAGTAGCTTGATGGCGCGCGTGCCTGTGGTGGATATAGGCTGGAAAATTTTCCGCGACCTCGCCAACATATTTTTCATTTTTATCCTCCTCTGGATTGCCATATCAACAATCCTAGGCCTTTCTTCGGGTAAGACCAAAGAGATGCTGGCTCATTTGATTATCGTGGCCCTTCTTATGAATTTCTCCCTATTCATCACTAAAGCGGTAATTGACGCTTCAGATATCGTCGCGCTCCACTTTTACAATCTTGCCGTACCCGCTGATTCCAGCTACGCCGGACAGATGATGAGAAGTCTCAAGATTCAGACTTTGTATGATGGTTCTGCCGTCGGCGAAGCGGCCGTGGGGGAAAAAGCGTCAAGCTTATGGACAAGAATTAAAAATGCCGCGGTTGACGGCGCCATAGGTACGGCTATTGCACCCGGTGTGGGCACGTTAGTTGGCATCGTATCAGGTCTAAGCAACAGTACCGCCATTGACTGGAGTAAAATAATTCTTGTCGCGGTTTTCGGAAGTGCTTTAATGCTAGTCGCCGCTTATACATTCATAGTCGGGGGAATCCTCATGCTGATTAGGGCCATAGTTTTGATGTTCGTAATGCTCCTCTCGCCATTGGCTTTCCTGGCTTACACTCTGCCGTCAGCCGAAAAATACGCCGAGCCGTGGAAGGAGGCCCTTATCAAGCAATCCATCTTCGCGCCCGCTTTCATGATTTTATCGTTCGTGGTCATTAAAACCATGCAGGATCCGCGTTTTCTTGGCGTCCTTAATGTTCAGGGTGACGCCAGTTTCGCCAAGGCGTTCACCCAGGGTTCATTAGGAAGCATCGGCCTCATCGTCAACTTTTTCTTAGTTATCGGCCTGATGTTCGGCTGTATTCTGATTGCCAAAAAACTGGAAGTGCACGGCCTTGAGCTCGCCAAAGAAGGCGGCGCCTTCTTCATGCGCCAAGTCGCGAGAGGAACGTATGTCTCGGCCGGCGGAGCCGCGCTTGGTTACGGCGCACAGAGGGTTGGCGCCGTCATGAAGCGTGTTCCGGGCATGGAACAAATGGGCGACAAAGTTTCCGGATTAGGGAAAAGACTTCACGAGGGGTCTGAAGAACTCCAGAAGAAAATGGACATCAACGAGCTCGATAAAAAATTCCGCGACAGCAAGTTTGGCGCCACTTCGCTTGGCACATTCATTCGCGAGAAAACAACGGGAGGAAAATTGTTCGGCACGCAAGCGAAATTCGGCGAGGAAAAATCCGTCCATGAGGCCTATGAGGAAGACGAGGCCTTGCGCAGCCGGCACGAAGCTTTGCAGAAGGTTGAAGATGCCAAACAGGCCATGGCGCGCTTAAAAATTGCGGATGCAGCCCGATTACCAAGCGAAGCGCCTGACTGGAAAAATGCTAAATATAAAGACGCTAGCGGCAATTTTAACCAGGCGGCATTTGATCGAGACTTCCAGAAATTCGCCGAGATCTTCCGGCCCGCGCTCATGGCAATGCCGAGGCGGGAAGATTTTGCGGAGGGTATGCGCGGCCAAAAAGAATTTGACACGGCCATGGCGCGTTATACCTACGAACAGTCGGCGGCCGGACAGACGGAAATGGCGGAACTTGCCGCGCTGTTTGAATATCGCTTTGACCGCAGGCCAAAAAGGGGAGATTTCTCGGGCCCCGATGCCGACAAAAAATTCGAAGCTGCTCAGAAAAAATTCGTAGAATTCCTTACCGAAGCTCCCGACCCAAGCGATAAAACTTACGGAACAGCCACAGGCAAAGTACTCTACAGCCAATTGAAAAAGATTCACGATGACGGCCAGGACAGGCTTGCTCAATCAAATAAGGAATTTGAAAAAGCGCAATCGGCCCTAGGTTTCAGCCTCAACCAGGTTACTCCGGAAGATTTTGCCAGATTGCATGAAGAGGAAATCGAGACTCTTGCGCCGTACGCCAACCTTAGACAGTTGCATGCGGTACGAGACTCTAAAGAGTGGACCATGCCGGACAAAAGAAAAATGCTCGGAACGCGCTGGGCTAAAGAAATCGCCGACTTTCAGAAATTCAGCGCCGAGATCATGCAGCCCTATAAAGAGGCTTGGGATAAGCTTGACGAAGCGATAAAGGCCGAGAAAATTGATCTTGATGAGTCCGGCAACATAGATGAACAATCAACCACAATCGATCCGGCTACCGGCAAAAAATATGTGCTTTTCAACGATGGCAGCGGTGAAAAGCTTGAAATACCGGTGGAACCGAAACTGCCATCCCACCTTAAGGCTTGGGCCAGAAACAAGATGACTAAAGAAGAATACGAACTGGCATCGTTCATATCCCCCCAACTTTTCGACAATGAGGATCTTGTCCATGTCATCCGTTGGGGTCTGACCAACAAAGAGTTCCGCACCGATGAGAATATGCCTTTTGACTTGCGCGACCGCCTCACATACATGAAAGACAGCACACTCGATAAGGTGGTGGAGGGATCCAAGTCTCCGAATTTCATAGCCGAAGACACGAGTGATAAAAGGGCGGCGGCCATTGAGGCGGCCCGGGACGCGGCGGCCGCCGCTACGGACGCCGCCAGAAGAAAAGACAAAAAGACCGGGGCGTTCATCGAAGATTTGGCCAAGGCAAAGGAGAGAATATTCAGAAGCACCTACGCAAAATTGACAGCCAACGATACTATTCGTGCCCGAATCGCCACCGACTGGGCTTCCGGACGGGCCGCCAACGAAATTGCCGGCGCCCGCGGACGAAATCGCAACAGCAAAGCCGTACAGAGACTCGTCGGTAAAGGCATTGCTCAGTACTACCGTGAAAAAGATACCGAGGATATTTCTGCCCTCTTAAAGAACACTCTTTCCGATTATCGGGACGAGCAAAACGGTCGAGGTATAGTGTCAAAAGAAAACCGCGAGCTGATTCAATATCTCTTTACCGACCCGCGTTGCAACATAGAAACTTCAACAGCCGCGAGCGCTTTGCCTGCCGAATTGCAAAAATTATACCGTGAACTTAAAGAGCAAGGGACTAGGGGTGGGTTAAATTCCATCACTTTCAAGAGTGACGATTGGAAACAAGGCAGACCATAAATAAACATATGACTTACATAGACCAAGAGGAAACACTGCGCCAGTTGGCAGATAATCTCCCGCATAATGCTACTTCGGGTTTGGCAGATCCTGACGTGGAATTCTTGGTGGAACAAATATGCGGCGACTTTGAACTGACTCTTGGTGAAGTGGGGGAAATCTGCGAACTGGTGCGCCAGGTCATCGCCAAGGAATGGCCGCCGGAGGGTTTTTCCGATCGGCTGAAGAGCAAATTGGATGAGGACAATCAGCCGAAAACTGCCGATATTGTTGCGGCCTTAAGTGAAAAAATTTTCGCGAAACTTTTGCCCGCGCTCGGCATCAAAGTGCCGCTTGAGATGGCGGTGCGGCCGAAGCCGAAAGAGGCTGCGGCCGCACCGCAAACCCCCGCGCCTGCGGCGTCTGCCCGCGCCGCTTCGGTAGGCGGGGGCGCAGGAGCGAGAGCGGAAGGACGCCCGCCAGCCAAAATACCCGATGACCTGCCGGGTGCAAACACTATGGCGGAGTGGCCAGCGCCGTCCCGCCGGGTGCCGGCGACCCCGCCCAACCCGCTTTATCAAGGCAACGCCTTGATAAAGGCCGCGCGACCAGAACCTGTTCTGCGACCTCAATTAAAAAAATTCCCGACAGCACCGCTCCCACGACCGGCCCCACAACCGCAACAACCCCTGCGTCCCATATCCGTTCATCAAACCTATGACGGTCCCGCCGTTGCCTCCTACCAAAATGCGCCCCGCACCTCAGTTACTCCCTCGGCTTCCGACCAATCTGACCTATCAGCTAAAAGCTACCTGCCCGCCGAAGCCGCTTCGGCGCAGGCGGGTCAGCTAAAAGCTACTCCCCGTCCTCCCATAATAGAAACCAGTCACGCCGGCATGTCGGCCAACCCTATTCAGTCTCTTATGCAAATGCTTGAAGATCGCGTGACACCGAAAGAGTTGGCCAGACATCTTGAAACTCTGCCGCCGGAACTGAAACAGGCTCTCCAGTCGGTAGATTCGGCCAAGAAAGTGGTGGACATCGGCCGCAAATACGCCTTGCATGTTGACCAAATTGGCGAATTGGGAGCGGAAACTGGCATGGTTATTTTGGGTTTTACCCACCCGGACCAATTTTTCCGCCGCGCGAGCCGCCGTATAGATCTTCCCGAGGGAAAAATCCGATCCATCGCGGAAGAGATAAACTCCGAAATCTTTTTGAAAATCCGCGAAGCGCTAAAAGAGGTGCACGGTGAAAACTCCGCGCCGCCGAATGGGAACGCGGTTGAACCAAGCAAACCGGCAACCGCCCCGCAAACAGCTCAGAGCAAAATACCGGGAATGGGGGCGCGCCACATTTCACAAGCGCCGCCGCCTCGGCCAGTACCGCCCCCGCCCGCAAATCTGCCGACCGCCGGTTTAGAAACCATTGCGAATAAATCCGCTCCCCAAATAAACACGGCGGATCGTCCGACGTTCCGTGATGAGTTTATCGCGCCCAAACCCCAGTCCCTGAAAGCGGACGCTGATGACGGCGAGGGAATTGACCGTGAAGCTCTCCTGCGAGACATTGAGGATTCTTCCTCAACGATCAAAATTATTCCGCCGTCCGTTCGCACAGAGCCGCAAGTTCCGCCGCCACCAAAACCGGCCGGACCGCCGCCTTCGCCCACACAAAGCGGAGAAAAACCGTCTTCCAAGCCGACGGACGCGCTTTCCGGCCCGACAATGCACGGCACATCGGAAAATCGTTATAGCGTTGATCCGTACAGAGAACCGGCAGAATAGCTTCTAGGTGCTGACTTAAGCTTCCAGGTTAAAATAATATGAATGTGCAGAAATCCTACAAAGATCTAATCGTGTGGCAAAAAGGGATAGATTTGGCAATTTACGTATATAATTTAACTGAACATCTCCCGAAAGAGGAACTGTAACGACCAACGAAGACAAGGGCACTGGATTATGCTTCCGCGGAATCCCTGCTTATTGAGATTTTGAAAATGCTTAATTCTTTAATCTCTAAACTAGAAGCTAAAAGCTAATAACTACAACCTATTTATGCGTTTTCAAGTTCCACAATTCATAGAGGTTGAAGATAAGGTGTTTGGGCCATTCACGGTCAGGCAGTTCATTTATCTTGGCGGGGGGGCGGGCCTTTCGTTCATTCTCTACACTTATCTTTCTCCGATTTCCTTTATTCTTGCCGTCCTTGCCATAGCGCCCGTGATCGCTCTGACGCTGGCTTTGGCCTTATATAAAGTCAACAATAGAGACTTCATCTATATCATGGAAGCGGCATTCAAGTATTTTGCTTCCGCAAAACTATACATTTGGCGAAAGACGCCTCGGAAGATAGAGCGCGCGGAAACGGCGCCGGAGGCTCCCGCCGTCTTTGTGCCGAAACTGTCGGAAAGCAAGCTGCGCGATCTGACTTGGAGTTTGGATATAAATGAAAATCTCTCGCCGGGCGCAAATGAGACGATGAGAAGCGGCCGATGACACCGGTTGTTGGTCCGTGGCCGCCAGTGCGCCTGTGGACGGGCGATTTTGGGTTATAATGAGGTACTGAATTACCACGGTCATGGCAACATCAGCACAGTCAAAAGCTAGCCAGGAATTCGTGCCGATCAAGGAGGTGCGCGACGGCGTCATTGTGCTGAAAGATGGCGGGTTCCGAGCGATTCTCATGACCTCGTCCCTCAACTTCGCTTTGAAATCCGAAGACAACCAAAACGCCATTATTCTCCAGTTCCAAAACTTCCTGAATTCTTTGGATTTTTCCGTGCAGTTGTTCATCCAATCGCGCAAACTGGACATCCGTCCCTACATCGCCCTCTTGGAAGAATGCTATAAAAGTCAGACGACGGAACTTATGAAAGTGCAGACCCGCGAATACATTGATTTCGTAAAAAGCTTTACCGAGAGCGCCAATATCATGACTAAAACTTTTTTCGTGGTCGTGCCATACGCTTCCGCGCCGCTCAGTCCCAAAGGCGGAGTGGCCAATTTGGCCACGAATGTCCTCTCCCGCAAAGAAGCTCTGGATAAACGCCAGGAAAAACAGGACACTTTTGAAGAAAATCGGAGCCAGCTGTTGCAACGCATGTCTGTCGTGGAACAGGGATTGGTTCGTTGCGGCATCCGCGCGGTACAGCTTGGCACCGAAGAAGCGGTCGAACTGTTCTACAAAATTTTCAATCCGGGCGACACAGAGAAACCCATGCAGGTAAAATAAACACCATGGCATTCCTTGATTTCCTAAAACCGAAGAAAAAAGACGCCCCGATCGCTTCAATCCTGCCGTCGGAAATTTACGAAGCGGGCGTATTGGAACTCAAGGACGTCATCGCGCCGTCGGCCATGAAAGTCTCCCCGCGCGAGCTGAATTTGGGCGACAAAATCGCCCGTACTTTTTTCGTCATTTCCTACCCGCGCTTCCTGTCCGCCGGCTGGTTTTCGCCTATTATCAATCTGGACAAGGTTTTTGACATTGCCGTCTTTGTACACCCGATTGACACCGCGACCGTCCTGCGGCAATTCCAGAAAAAGGTGGCCGAGGTGCAAAGCCAAATCAACGAACGGGCCAAAAAGGGCATGGTGCGAAACCCCATGCTTGATACCGCCTACCAAGACCTGGAGCGGTTGCGCGACAATTTGATGCAAGCGCAAGAGAAACTTTTTGATGTCGGATTATACATTACCATCTACGGCGACACCGAAGAAGAGTTGGACAAACTGGAATCGGAAATTAAATCGCTTTTGGAATCGAAACTAATTTACCTGAAACCCGCCCTTTTTCAGCAGGAACAAGGTTTCCGGAGCGTGATGCCGCTCGCTTTAGACGAACTCATGATTCATTCCAAGCTCAACTCGTCGCCCTTATCCAGTATTTTCCCTTTTATTTCCTTCGATCTCACTTCCGATAAAGGCATCCTTTACGGCATTAACCGCCACAATTCATCGCTTGTTCTCTTTGACCGGTTTTCGCTTGAGAACTATAACTCCATCACTTTCGCCAAGTCCGGCTCCGGCAAAAGCTATATGACCAAGCTGGAAATTCTTCGCACGCTGATGTTTGACACCGAAGTTATCGTCATTGATCCGGAGCGGGAGTACGAATACATGGCCGAAACAACCGGCGGCCGTTATTTCACCATATCTCTTAATTCGCCGCACCATATAAATCCATTTGATTTGCCGGTGCCGCGCGAGGATGAATCGCCTTCGGACGTATTGCGTTCCAACATCATAAACTTGGTCGGGCTCTTTCGCATCATGCTCGGCGGCCTCACGCCGGAGGAGGACGCCATAGTTGACCGCGCGATTAGCGAAACCTACGCCCTCAAAGACATCACCCCCGACTCGGACTTCAGCAAGGTTGAACCGCCTTTGTTGTCGGACTTTGAACTGGTCTTGGCCGGCATGGAGGGCGGCGATTCGCTGGTCCAGCGTCTTTCCAAATACACCCACGGCACGTGGGCCGGGTTTATCAACAAACCTTCCAATGTTGACATTGAGAGCAAATTCATCGTCTTTTCCTTGCGCGACATGGAAGACGAGCTGAAGCCGGTGGCGATGTATCTTGTAACCCACTACATCTGGAACGCCGTGCGAAAGAATCTGCGCAAACGTCTTTTGGTGATCGACGAGGCTTGGTGGATGATGAAATCCGAAGACACGGCATCGTTCCTTTTGGGGCTGGCCAAGCGCGGCCGCAAATATTTCCTTGGCCTCGCCACAATCACCCAAGACGTGGATGACTTTTTGAAATCTCCCTACGGCCAGCCGATTATCACCAACTCGTCAATCCAAATGCTTTTGAAACAATCGCCGTCATCAATCGATCATATTCAAAAAGTGTTCAGCTTGACAGACGAAGAAAAGTATCTGCTTTTGGAATCAGACGTCGGCGAAGGTATTTTCTTCGTGGGTTTGAAACATGTCGCCATCAAGGTCATCGCTTCTTACACTGAAGACCAGATCATAACGAGCGATCCGTCCCAGCTTTTGGCGATTAAACAAGCAAAAAAGGAATTGCACGCGGCAGAGTGAGGAAACATGGCGCAAAAACTTTGGCAGGAGGACAAAAACGGCGTAAGCAAAATCTCCAACACCGAGTGGGGTATTGTCATCGGCGCGCTGTGGATCATTGACGGCATCCAAATCGGTCTTGACCTTCTTTTCCAAGTCGGCGTTCTGCTCAACCGCTTTATTGATATCATGGTCGGATTAGCTTGGCCCACCTATCTATATCTGCGGGGAGTAAACCTTAAAGGCATCAAAATGGTCGGGGGTATATTTCTCG
>JAGWZX010000084.1 GCA_018968805.1 Patescibacteria group bacterium
CTTTGCGCTCAAAAAAAATGGCAAATTGAACCTGGAATATCGCGATTTGAAAAATTATTTCGCGCGGTCCGGCGCGGCTAAAGCCACCCTGGCAAATGTCCGCGAGGCGGTTTTGGAGATCCGGCGCGGCAAGTTTCCCGATCTGGCGACTTACGGCACGGCCGGTTCATTTTTCAAAAATCCGATTATTACCAAGAAGCAGTTTGATGAATTGAAAAAACGTTTCCCTGATATGCCCGGTTTTCCCGCAGTCGCGGACAGTCGCATCTCTGATGTCGGCCGGCGCGGACAACAAGAGGAGGCGGTGAAAATTCCGCTGGCGTGGATTTTGGACAACATCTTGCATTACAAAGGCGTTGCCGCCGGCAAAGTAGGATCATTCAAGGCCCAGCCTTTAGTCCTTGTGAGCCGGGGCGAAGGCCGTGCCGCTGATGTCAGGCGTTTTGCCGATGACTTGGCCGCTAAAGTTTTGAAGGCCACAGGCATTGCCATTGAGCGGGAAGTGGAATGTTTTTAGCGAAACCCGATGAATTTTTGGAGTACTATCAAGAACAGCATATATAATCCGCTTTTCTACGCGGAACTGTCGTCTTATCCGATCCGCCGGTCGCTCCGCTACTTTTTCACGCTTATCGCCGCTCTCGCGTTTCTTTTGGCGTTTGTGTTTGGCGCGGAGATATCGCAGATTTTTAGTGCGGCGCGGATGGCCGCGTTGTCCGCGCTTTATCCTCGTCAACTTGTTATACAAGGCGCCGATGGCGCGATCTCCGCGAACATCAGCCAGCCTTATTTTATAAAGATTGCGTCGAGTACCTATTCCGGCGGGCGCGCTAATATTGCCGTCATCGACACGACTCGTGATTTTTCGCTCAACTTGTTTAATCAATATAACAGCACTTTTTGGCTCGGGCGCGACTTTTTCGCCGTGGCTAAAGACCGCAATCAGACACAAGTGACTGATCTCGGGCGCGTGCCGGATTTTTATGTTGACCAGACGCGGGTTGCCGGTTTGGCCAATTGGATAGCCGGACATCATTTGGCCTTCTCTTTCATTGTGTTCATCCTCTTTCTCGTCGCTTTTATTGTGTTTTTCGCGTTCAAGCTAGTATGGCTTATTGTCATGGCGTTCTTGGTCTGGTCTGTGGCGCGATTAAAGCATGCGAAGTTTTCTTACGGTCACTCGTATCAAATAGCGCTCCACGCCGCGACCTTGCCGCTCATTCTGCAAACTTTGTTCCTCTTTGGCGGCATCCTTTCGCCGTTTCCGTTCTGCTACAGTTTGATTTTGCTTCTTGTGGTTTTTGTGAATGTGTTTTAATTAAATTTTAAAATTTATGACGGTTGGAGAATTAACATCGCTGGTGAAAGACATTGTGGCCGAGGCGCACAAATTGAGTTTAGCGCATACCAGTGAGGTTGACGCACCCGTGAATTACGCTTGCGTATTTTCCCGGAACCCGACGGAGTATGAGGAATTGGTCAGGGCGGCGCGGGAACTCGGTTCGGTCGCGGAGGAAACGAAGATGGGGCCGGTCTTTCTCATTTCCCCGATTGACACCGACGCGGGACGGCTCCAGTTGCTGAAAATTCGGCGTTACGATCCAAATCGTTTGGAACGGGGAGACGCTGATTTTACGCTTTCCCATTACGATAAATTCAAAAAAGAACACATCGGTGTTTCGGGTTTTCGTCTTATCAGGCGCGAGCGGATGGAAATGCTTGAATTATCCGACCCGTCTTTCAATGTTCTCGCGTATTATTCTTATCCGACACTGTCTGAAGTATTGGGTGTATAAGCTGACGGACGCTTTTTCTTTTTTGCTAGGGCAAATAAAATGATCTGTGCTATTATGAACCGATGCTTTCAGGATTAAAGCGTTTTTTCGGTGATGATAATGAAGCCAAATTGAAGGCTTTCGCGCCGCTTGTGGCCAAAATCAACGCGCTGGAGCCGGCCACGCAAACTTTTTCTGACGAAGCTCTTAAAGCAAAGACAGCTTTTTTCAAAGATGAATTGGCCAAAGGCCGGGCACTTGACGACATTTTGCCGGAAACGTTTGCCGTGGTGCGGGAAGCGGCGCGGCGCACGCTCGGCCAGCGCCATTTCGACGTCCAGCTTCTGGGCGGTATCAGTCTGCATAAAGGCAATGTTACCGAGATGCGCACCGGCGAAGGCAAGACCCTGGTGGCTACTCTGCCAGCCTATCTTAACGCTTTAGATGGCAAAGGCGTTCACATAATTACTGTCAACGACTATCTCTCCCGCCGCGATGCCGCGTGGATGGGACAAATTTACGATTTTCTGGGATTATCAGTCGGCGTTATAAACCACGACTCTTCTTTTCTTTATGATTCCAAGCATGTTTCCGAAGTTCAAAGCCAAAAAGTCAAGAGTCAAACTGACAATGTAAAAGTTAAAGGTGAAGAAGAGCTTGATAAGGAACGGGACGCGTTAGGAAGTTTTAAGGTTGTTCATGAATTCTTGCGTCCGGTAACGCGCCGCGAGGCTTATGCGGCTGACATTACCTACGGCACGAATAACGAGTTCGGTTTTGACTATTTGCGCGACAATATCGCCTATGATCCCAGGGAACTTCGCCAACGCGATTTTCACTTCGCGATAGTGGAC
>JAGWZX010000005.1 GCA_018968805.1 Patescibacteria group bacterium
CGCCGATGAAAAAGGAGACAAACAAACCAGTCATGAGAAGAATGGCCGCGGAAATGACGACGGAAACCGCCGGATCGAAAATTATCGCCCAAATGCCTCCGAGCGCCTGGAGCTCATCGGCGAGATGCCAAATGCCGCGCCATAAAAGAATGATGGTGACACCGCCGATGATGGCGTATGGAATGGGCGTGTGGCTCAAACGTTCGCGCACGCCGTCTTCCAGCTTATCAAAAAAATGGACTAGGCTTCTCATTCTGGAAAGATTATCTTGTCTCCTTGTATTTTTTTAAAAGCCATGAACTTGATTGCATCTTGCCGCCGGCGCCGACATTATAAACCATCTTGATGCCGAGCTTATTCGCAAGTTTGACTTCCGGCACCGGGTCGCCGTCGGGCTTACGATCGCCGCCGTTGGCAAAAATATCCGGATGAATGGCGGATAAGGCTCGGCAGACGCTTCGGTCTTTGAAATATTCTCCGGGTTTGTGATCCGTCAGAACAACCCTGTCTACGCCGCGGATACCCTCCAGAATTTCCTTGCGCTCGGCTTCAGGCATGAAAATCGCGCCTTTTTTATCCAGAAGCCAATTGTCATTATTAAGAATGACAACGAGCTCATCGCCAAGTTTTGCCGCCGCTTGAATAAGACGGATGTGTCCGACGTGAACCGGATCAAAGCCGCCGGAGACGGCGACGACTATTGGTTTTTTGGCGGCGGCGCGCGGCGCGCCGCCGCTTTTCTTATCTGTCATAAATCGCCACAATTATCGCTCCCTTTATGCATTTAATCAAGCTTCATCAAGAGCCCTCGCTGTTTGACCCAGCCGAACATTTTATAGAAAAAGAACAACACCAAAACAAGATAAACGCCGGCGACGGCGGAAGCTAAAACCAGCTCGTGATAAGGAAACAAGCCACCCGCCATCACAGCGCGCATGCCTTCAAAAACATAGGTTGACGGCAGCAGATAAGAAACGTGCCGCACCCCTGCCGGCAGGGCCGAAACCGGATAGAACACCGCCGAGAACGGCTGGATCAGGAAAATAAAACCGAAGGCCAGCACTTGCGCCGAAGTGCCGAAGCGCAAAATCACCGCCATCGTGAACAAACCTATCGCCCAGCCGAAAATCAAAAGGACAATGATGAACGGGATGAGCGAAAAACCGAACTGGAAAATGTTGAACGCGTAAAACAGAGCGGCTAAAATTCCAAGCACAGCGCTAACGAGGACAATTTTAATAATGCCTAAAAACAAAGTGGAAAATAGAAATTCAATGATGCGAAGCGGGGTCACAAAAATATTGAGCAGGTTTTTTTCCCAAACCTCTTCCAAAAAAGCCACCGAGATGGATTGTTGGGCCGACTGCAAAAGACTCCAGAGAATAATCGCCCCCAGAAGGACGGTAACTATATTCAGGTTCGCAATTTTCAGTTTTTGAATATAAACGCTCAAAAATCCCCACAAAAGCAGTTCCATGACCGGCCAGAAGAAAATGTCCATGATGCGCGGAAAACTCCTCTTCATGAGGTAGAGGTGGCGGATCAAAAGGGCGTTGATGCGTTGGAATTTCATATTTTTACATTTAACATGTGACTTTCGACATTTGACTTATGGTTAATGGCCACATGTTGCATGTCAATTGTTCTGGCGGGCGATATGCAAGAACACGTCATTCAAATCTTCTTTGCCGTATTTTTTGATCAGTGCTTCAGCCGTGCCTTCGTCCTTAACCTCGCCATGATTAATAAAAATAACCCGATCGCAAATTTCCTCCACCTCAGCCATGTTGTGAGAGGTGTAAAGCATCGTCACGCCGCGCTCGGCGCGAATCTTGAGAAGCATCTTCCGGGTCCGGTCGGCAATATCCGGATCAAGCGAAGATGTCGGCTCATCCAAAAGAAGAAGTTTCGGATCGTTCAAAAGGGCTTTGGTGAGATTGAGGCGGGTCAACTGGCCGGTTGAAAGACTTGATGTCATCTTAGGCAAAAGCTCCCGAATTTCAAAAAAATCAACAAGCTCGGCGATTTTCCCGTTGACATCTTTGACACCGTAAAGCCTGGCAAAGGTTTTCAAATTCTCGCTGACCTTGAGATTCCCCGGCAACGACACGTAAGGAGAAGAAAAATTCATCTTGCCTAAAATCTCTTCCCGATGGCGCTTCATGGGCAAACCGAATACCTGGATTTCACCGGAAGTCGGCGTTATCAAGTCGAGAATCATCTGAATGGTCGTGGTCTTGCCCGCGCCATTGGGACCCAAGAGACCGCAAATCTCCCCTTCATAGACGTTGAAGGAAACGCCGTCCACGGCCGCGACGCCGCTAAACTCCTTTCGCAAATTATTGACTGCGATAATGGTTTTATTTTTATCAGGCATCGTAGAAATTTTTACCGGCTTTGTAACTTTCAACGTAACTCGGCATGTTGGCGAAAAGCGGCTTTGGCAGACTTTCTATATCATACCAACCCCAACCGGCGCATTTTTCCGGCTCCATTACCCGCGGCTCGCCTTCGTGCCAGTCGGCGACAAAACCGATGTTGATGAAATGCTTAGGCGCGTAAACTTTCTCGTTATACAAACACAAAAACCTTAAGTTTTTAATTTCCAAACCTGTTTCTTCTTTCACTTCCCGCCGCGCGCAATCAATAAGGGACTCCAGATGCTCCACCGCCCCGCCCGGCGGCGCGTACTCTCCCTCGGCGTGAGAGCCTTTGCGCTTGCCCAACAGAACTTTTCCGTCTTTAAAGATTAAGACGCCGACCGAAACAGCAGGGCGCAAATTTTTGTCAAACTCACCCATAATCGGATACTATATATTGCCAAGCGGAAATATTCAATTGCTCTTATTTCATTTTAGAGCGATAACTTCCATCCAATCATTCATCCGCTGGCGCAACTGTCTTGAAAACATCACGGTTGAACTTTGAGAAAAGTTGCGGCAATCGCGGCAATCTCCCCCATCTCGTCCGTAACTATTACCGCGATATCTTTAGAGCTTTCCTGATTGATAAAAGCGTCAACACTTTCGGCCGCGTTGTTTTTGCTTTGGTCAAGCGCGAGGCCAAGACCGTCAAGGCCGCGCATGACGCGCTCGCGCATGGCAAACGACCTCTCGCCGATACCGCCGGAAAACGTGACCAGGTCAAAGCCGTTAAGCGCGGCCGCGTAAGCGCCGATGTATTTTTTAATTCTGTAGGCAAATAAATCCAGCGCCAGCGCGGCGCGGCTGTCGCCTTCTTTCTCCAATTTCAAAAGATCGCGGATGTCGTTGCTTTCGCCGGAAACTCCGAGCAGGCCGCATTCATGATACAAAAAAGATTCCAGCTTGTCGGGAGAAAGTTTCAATCGTTTGGCTAATTCTATGAGAGCGCCGGGATCAATATCCCCCGAGCGCGTTCCCATGACCAAACCTTCAAGCGGCGTAAAACCCATTGAAGTATCCACACTTTGTCCGTCTTTAACGGCGGTCACGCTCGCTCCGTTTCCTAAGTGGCACATAATAACCCGCGAGGGCATGGTTCCCAGCGTAGCCTTCACCTTTCGGACAACCGATGAAAATGAAATGCCGTGATAACCGAAGCGGCGGATTTCAAATTTCTCAGCGATAGCGTGCGGAATAGCGTAGACGGACGCGACCGGAGGCATTGCGGCGTGGAACGCGCTGTCGGAAACGGCAATGACCGGAATTTTCGGGAGCAATTTGTCAAGACGGCCGAGTTCAGCAAGCATCGGCTCGGCGTGGAGAGGCGCCAGACCCCGCTCGCTCTTCAATCTTTTTACAAACTCCGAATCGACCAGCCGGTGCTTTTGAAAAAATGATCCCGGGGCGACCACCCGAAAGCCGACGGCGCGGATTTCGCGCTCCGGCGCGGCCGCCGCGCCGGAGCGCTTGATTTCTTCCAAAACGCCGGCCAGTGCGTTTTCATAATCTTTTTCCGAAAGCATCCGTTTTTCTTTTGAGTCGCCTGTTTGGAAAGTCACGATAAAAGCTTCCGCCTCTTTTTCAAAATGAGCGAAAAACCTGCGCTCCGTTCCTTCATAGAGCGCGTACTTTTTTGAATCACTGCCTATATTAACAACGAGGTCTTTATCGCGCATGTTATTTTTTCCATTGCCAATTTTCCACCTCCGGCATGTCCGCCCCGAACTCGCGGATGTATTTAGTATGCTCCGCAAGCTTAGCGCGGTATTTTACCGCCAACACTTCGGCTTTCGTGGCGCCGAGCACGCCGTTTTTAGCCATTAGTCCAAAAGCTTCAACGGCCAGATGCCAGCGGCTGGTTTCGTTGCGGACCTGCATATCAAACGGTGTTGTCGTCGAACCGTTTTCAATGTAACCGTGCACGCTGAATCGCTCATCGTAACCTTTTTCGAAAAGCGCCTGTTTGACCACCTGCGGATAACCGTGAAAATTGAAAATGACCGGCCGACTTTCCGTAAAGTAATCATTGAGATTGACAGGCACGCGGCATTCATCGTTGCCAAAACCCAACACGGAGAGTTCCATCACGTTCACGAAGCGCGCTTTGATTTCCGGCGCTTCGCGCTTGACTATATCAAGCGCGGCCAGCGCTTCCTTGGTGAGATAGTCGCCGGCCGCGGCAAATACGATGTCCGGATTTTTATCGCTCGCGAATTCCCAGGTCATAATGCCGGTTGCAAATTCTTTATCGGCAAGCGCGGGAGTAAGCCAGCGCGGTTCCAAAGTTTTTCCGGCCACAATCACATTGATTCGGTTTCGCGATTCAAGGGTGTGTTTGAGCACGGTGAGCGTGCTGTTGCCGTCCGGCGGGAAATAGACTTTGACAAAACAGCCGGGCTTTTGGAGAAGCGAACCGATGAAGCCCGGGTTTTGGTGGGAAAAACCGTTGTGCTCCTGCCGCCAACCCGAGGAAGTCAGAATGTAATTGAGCGACGGGATGGCGCCGCGCCACGAAACTTCCGAAGCGCCTTTCAAAAATTTCAAATACTGATCGGCCATACTGCCGACGATCTGAATGAATGCTTCGTAAGACGCGAACACGCCGTGCCGACCGGTCAAAACATAACCTTGCAGGAGACCTTGCAAACTATGTTCGGAAAGCATTTCCATGACTCGGCCGTCGGGCGCAAGATCTCTGTCCCACGGCATTTTTTCCAAAACGAACGCCCGGCTGGTTTGCGAAAAAACGGCGTCAAGCTTGTTAGAGTAAGCTTCATCCGGCGACATCAGGCGGAAATTTTTATTTTTGCCGTTCAGTTTGAATACCTCCTCTAAAAACAATCCGGCGCGGCGCATACTGCTTGAACCGATGGTACCCGGCACGGCCGCGTCTTCGGAAAACTGCTCGGCCGAAGGCAACTCAAGCGGCGTCACGGCTTTGCCTCCGAAAGTATGTTTACTCATGCCCATACGAAATTCCGGCGGCGGCACAAGAGACTTAATATCCGCGCAAAATCCCCCACCTTCCTCGTTGAACAACTCTTCAAACTTGTAACTCTTAAGCCAATCGGACACGGCGGAAAGCTCCTCGCGGTCAGTTTTGGCATTGGTCGCCACCACTTGATGAGCCAAACAATTGCCTTCGATTTTCTGGCCGTGCAACTCTTTGATGCCGGTCCAGCCTTTCGGCGTTTTGAGAACGATCATGGGCAACCGCCAGCCGCCGGGCGGCAATTTTCCGCCGGCGCGCGCCGACTTCTGGATAGCCCTGATTGAACCGCGGCACTTCTCAAGTGTCTCCATCATGGTTCCGTACACAGAATCGTCTTCGCCTTCAACGATATGCGGCTCATAACCGTAGCCCGTAAAAAGCGCTTTGAGGTCGGCGTTGGTCATCCGGCCGAAAACGGTGGGGCCGGAAATTTTGTAGCCGTTCAAATGAAGAATCGGCAAAACCACGCCATTCGCCGCCGGATCAATAAATTTATGAAGGTGCCAAGCGGTTGCGGTTGGCCCTGTTTCCGCTTCGCCGTCACCGACAAGGCAGACAGCGATCAAATCGGGATTATCCAAAACCGCGCCGGAAGCCGTAGAAAGGGAGTAACCCAATTCCCCGCCCTCGAGAATGACACCCGGCGTACCGGGATTGCTATGACTTGGAAAACCGTACGGCCAACTGAAATTTTTGGCGATGTAGGCAATACCCGCTTCGGTCAGTTTGGCCTCGGGATAGAATTTTTCAAGCGTGCCCTCCAAAAAAAGATTGGCTTGCAAAGCGGGAAAACCGTGGCCGGGGCCGAGCACGAAAAGCATTTCTTGTCCGTGCTTTTTGATAAGCCAGTTGAGATTGGCGTAGATAAAGTTGATGCCCGGGCTAGTGCCCCAGTGGCCCAGGAGACGCGGCTTGATGTCGGTAAAAACGAGCGGCCGCGCGCCAAGGACGTTGTCCTGTAGATAAATTTGCGCCGCCGTAAGGTAATTCGCCGCCCGGACGTACTTTTTAATTCGCTCTATCGAGTCGGTCATTGGCAAGTATTTTAACACAAAAAGGTTAGCGTTGTCCTAGACCGAGCGTGCCGGCAAGCTAAATGCTGACCTCAAAGAAGTATCGCTCTCAATTTCTTCCACAATTAAATAAAGCATCTCGTTACCAAGTCTAAAATCCTTTTTCAACAGCGCCATAAAATCCTCACAATCGTACGGATAAATCCAAACGCTGTCCTGAAGTCTAAAAAAACCGACCGCGGCCAGAGATCGTCTCAATCTGTCTCTTTGCGGCCGCCAGCTTTCCCTGACATCAAAAATCAAGACGCGCCATTTCCCGTCCCACTTCTTCGGTTTCTTAATTTTTGTCCCACCTTCCGTGAGCATTTTAAGCGTCAAACGACCCTTATCAGAAATCTCAAGAAAACCGTCCTTCCTAACCAAAAGTCCTTGTTGTATCAATCTCTCGTAAGTTCTTTTGATTAATTCTTTCCGTCTTTTATACGGCTTGATGCCAAATGACTTAAGCACCTGGAGCGTATTCGGAGCGACCAGAGCCACGCTCAAAATACCCGCGCCGGCGATTGTTCCCAAAACCGCCTTCTTCAAAGCTTCTTTTCTCAATCTCTTCCTTGCTCTGACCTCCAATTCCCCCATACACCAATTATATCCTATAGGAAATTATAAGTGTATGATTAAAAACACAATAAATAGAGATGTTGAGCGTTTACTATCGTAATATCGTTTAACTATGATCTAACAGCCAATACACCAATAATTCACGGTCGGATATAATTGGTGTATAAATTTTATACACTCTAAATGCAGAGCTTACAATTCTAATGCTTTCAGGTTTTCATTTAATCCTTTTGCCGTATCGTATGAATCAAGATCTTTGGCGTCTATCCACTCGTAAGTATCGTGGTCGGCTTGAACCATTGTAACCATCTCATTGTTAGATTCAAACAAAAACGGATGAATGAGCCAGTCTCCATACCGATCCGATATTGAAAAATCATCCCCCTTCTTTACAAACTTAGCCGGCAAGCCGGTCTCTTTCAAAACTTGCGCCTTGGCTTAATTTTCTAAACTTCCATTCCCACTCAAAAATCCCGAAATAAATTCCCACTTCCCCGGATCAAAATGCTTATTATTTCTGCGCTTTAAAATAAGAACCCTCTTCCCGCATCTTAAGACTGTGACCGTAATTTCTTTCATTGAGAATTCTTCAATTCGTAAACCCAGCCCGGCTGCCAATGCCAGGGCGCGGTTGCAGCTTCTTTAAGAGGAACGTGGTTAATTAAATTTTCCAGAGCGTATTGGGTGGCACGGTGACCGATAATCATTACTGTTTTACCGTCATAATTTTTGGCCAAATCGTCAAGAAAACTTTTCATCCTCTCTGTCGTCTGATTGTAACTTTCGCCATTGGGAAAAGGCGTGCTCACCCTGTTTGCCTTCTCTGCTTTCTGTTGCTCTTCACGACGCCTTGTAAAATCGCCGTAATCGCACTCGCGAAGCCGCTCGTCTGTGATTATCGGAACACTGTCGCCAAAAGCAAGTTCCGCCGTATGATATGAACGCTTCAAATCCGAACAGAAAACCACGGCGGGCTTTTCGCCACCATATCGCTCGCCCAATTCCCTCGCCTGCCGTTCGCCCAAAGGCGACAGATCAACATCAAAAAGCCCGGAGGCCAATCCGTCCTCATTGTCAAAAGTCGTCCCGTGCGCTTCAAAAATTATTTTGATCACTTGAAAATTGTACCGCGAACGGCAATTATTCACCATAAAAGAAAAAACGCGGACCTTGCGGAACGCGATCTGATTGAAGAACAAGATTCAGAACACGAATTTCACGGACTTGAGGCGCCTGACGGTCTCGTCAATGACCGCCTCTTCCGATGCCAAACCGCATTCGGGAACCGGCCGGAGCGTTACCGCCCAGCGCAACCACTGGCCGCCCGCCGCTTCGGCGTGCATAACCGAGATTCGGAGATAATCGCGCAGGAACTTCGCGCAGTCAGCGGCATCCTGGAAGATGACACCCTCGGGACTGGCAGTGATTGACTTCGGCGACGGCGTGAACTGGCAGAGGCCGGCGTCGGGCACGTGACCCTGGAAACCGGCCTCACGGAGACCGGACGCGAGTTTTTCGTGGAGAACCAGATAGCGGCGTCTGGTTTCCTCGGCAAACTCGGGATAACGGAGGCAAGACAGCCCGGAAACGATACTCGGGCCGAACATACCCGAGTCTTTCACGTCCATCACCTTGCGGAGCGCCTTGATGACCGTCGGATGCGCCGCTATCCAACCGAAACGGAGTCCTGTGGCATTCCAGCCCTTGGAAACGCTCTGGAGAACAATGCAACATTCCTCCCAACCCGGCACGGATAGTACCGAAACCAGGTCGTCGAGGTATCGCAGGTCAATGTAGGCTTCGTCCACCACAAGCGTCACGCCGTACTGGCAAGCCCAGCCGATCAAGAATTCCCAATCGGATTTGGTATATCCCCTCCCTGTCGGGTTATGGGGAATATTGACGTACACAACCGGACGCGGGCCTGGCCTGCCGCGAACAATATCCGTCAGTTTGTCGGCATCAAACGACCATTGCCCGCTTAGGCGAACTAGCGGAACGTCAATCAGAATCGCAACACGCCGATTCATCGGACTGGCGATGACCTGGTAGCTCGGACTCGGGAACAAAAGCGTGGTGCCGTCGCCGAGAAGAAGCGTCGGTATGTACTCGGCAAGCGCCCGCTTTATTGAACCGGGCGAGTACTGAATCCACTCCGGCGTCAAACTCCGGCCGCCCGGAAGAGCAACTTGATGCCGAGCATGGATCAATTCGGCAAGCATCGCGTGAGTGTCGCCCTGCATGATAGTCCCGGGAGTCGCGCGCGTGCCGGCAATATCCTTGTACCGGCTGGCGTCCCAAGCTTCGTAGAAATATTCCTCACCGACTTCCCAAGCTGTCTCGGGCATCTTCCAGGTCGGATCGGCCACCGATAGTTTGAGAAGCGCCGATTCCGGTCTGCCCGGATTGTTCGCCTTTTCCAACTCACGCTCTTCGGCCAAAACCGCGCTGAACGAGTAGCCGCCGCCCGGGGTATCAAACTCGCGGCCGCCAATCCGCTCGGCGAATCGGGAACGCCATGTTTCATTCGTGGTATTCATAGTTGTTTCGTTTTCCTTTCAGTTTATCCGGATTGTTTTTGGTTCGTGGTTAAGCGTAGCGTCCAAGTCCCCAATGGTCTCGGCGCGGCGAATCAGTTCCGCTTCTTTTCCGCCCTGCCGGAGCATTACTTCCTGCGGCCGTGTCGTGCCGTTGTAGTTGAAGCACATCACGATGCCGTGAGCGCCGGCGTCCTGTACAAGAACCGTGTCGCCGATGCGAATGACCGGCAGAAGCCGGCCTGTGGCAAGGCGGTCAATGTTCTCGCAAATCTGACCGACGAGATTGACCCGCTCTTTCCTCTGCCGACGTTCCGCTCCGACAACCTTGGCATGATGGTACGACCCGTACATACCGTGGCGCATGAGGCCGTTCATGCCGACATCCAACCCGACATGAATCTGGTAAATGTCTTTGCGATTGATGGCGCTTGCCACCAAAACGCCGAACGGCCCCGTCATCCAACGGCCCATTTCCGTCCAAAGCGCCGGCGCGTAGCCGTGCTCATGTTTGAACTCGGCCAAAACTGCGGCAAGCCGCTCGCCGACTTCGGCCATGTCCAACTCACGCTGTTTCGGCCGGTAGGGAATGCCGAAGCCGCCGCCGATGTCCGCGAAGTCAACGGGAATGCCCGTCGCCCGCTCCGCGATAGTTGCGGCCTTAAGAATAAGGCGCAGGACATTGATGAAGTAATCCGGCTCCAAGCAATTGGAACCGATCATCATGTGGATGCCGAAGTGTCTGGCGCCGCACGCTTTGGCGCGGCTATAGGCGGAAGCGAGCTCCTCCCACATAATGCCGTACTTCTGCTCCCAGGGTTTGCCGAATGACTGCAATCCGACCCTTGGTCCGGCGATGCGCCGGCCGGGATTGAGCCGGAAACAAATCATTTCTGGAAATTCCCGGACCTTGCCGATGAGACTAATGTCGTCAAGGTTGATAATGCCGCCGAGGTGGTTCGCCTCGTCAAACCATTCGCGCCGGCTGTTGTTGGAGGTAAGGATGAACCGGCCCTGGGCGCCGATTTGTTCCATGAGATGCATCTCGTACATGGAACTGCAGTCAAAACCGAAGCCCATGGATTGCTGGAGACGCAGATTGGCGGGATTGTTCCAAGCTTTGACGGCGTACCATTGCCGGTAACCGGGGACATCGCGCATGTAGTGCTTTAGCGCCGCTCCCCGCTCCAATATACCCTGCTCGTCATAGACATAACAGGGTGTGCCGAATTCCGAAAGAATTGCCGGGAGGGCCCGTTCAATGCGGGCCAGACTGCTTTTTGGTGTTGGCATGTTTGCCTCCTGTTTTTCGTTTTTGTGTTTATTGGTGCTGAATTGACAAGGACGGCCGCCGGCCACGGCGGCTCAAAGAGATGTTTCCTTGAATCCGGCGCTAATACTACAAATAATCAGGCTCAAGTCAACACAAGCCAATCTTGGGACATTCTTATTTTCTTGAAAATGTCAGAATGTCATTTCGGTTCGGGAGAAATTTAAATCGGGGAGCTTTTTTGCCGGCCACTGTCACCTTCTCCGTAAACATCGCGGGCGGCCGCACCCACATTTTGCCGCGCGAACCAAGCTCTCGGTACACCACCATTTGTTCAAGTGTCTCGCTGTGTTTTGCCACGCCAAGTACTTCGTACTCTCTGCCTTTGAAGTGTCTATAAATTCCTGTTTTCAAACTTCGCAATGACCGTCCGTTATGTGTCATAGAGTTGTATTGACGGAAACGTCATTTCTTGCGAATAACAGACACCCCCAAATCTTTGCAAATCTTCACCGCAAGAAAATCATTTATCTCGTTATGCCGCGGAACAGTGGAGGTAAATTCTTCTCTTGGATTCAAAAACACGGAGTGCTTTTTACCTTCACGCACTAAAAGACACCCCTCCTTGTAAAGGTGGCGGACTAAATTAATCCTTTTCACGAAAGAAGAACTACGCCGGGATAACGACTTGAATAGATTCCCGACGCGAATCCACTCCCCTGCCTTTCGCAAGACTGCGGTTGGTTTCAAGCACAAGCTGTAATGCTTCTTTTAGATTTTCTCGCGCTTCTTTGGTCGTTCGTCCTTGAGTATTGACCCCTGGTACCTCTTCAATCCACGCAACAACATGTTTTCCCAACTTTTGATATACGGCTGTAAATTCTCGCTTCATAGTACATCCACTATAACATTTTGAGACCTAAAATCAATTCCGCCGTCAAGCGCGTTTAATAACGCGGACAATACACCAATGATTCACGGTCGTATATTATTGATGTATGAGGTTTAGAATAAAGTTTGCCGCCCGTCCCATTCCCGCGGCAAGCCGTTCCCTCGGGAGCACCCTCGGCGGGGTTATTCCGCGGGCGGCATCGGGGAAGCTTTGTCGGACAGGAGCGAGCTCCGCTCGCTCCTGTCCATTAGGCGGCCATTCATCCCCGCCCGCCAAGCGGGCGGGGATGAATGGCCGCTACCACTAATCCGACTTTTTATGTCAGAAATTATTTTTTGTTGACCAACAAACTCATCCAATTTTACAGTCGGAGTAATCTTCAACCAATCGGGTATTCCAGTTGTTGTATTCATGTAAAAATCTAACGATTTATTATAAATTTTCGCAAATTCTGTTGATTCTATCACATCTTGCGGTGATGCGGGGCGTTTATCAGGCCGCATTGTTTATATTTGTAAGGGCGGCCGGTGGCGGGGTTAATCGCTCCGCACGGGCAGGGGTCGTTGCGGCCGATTTTGGGCGCGGCCGCGGCGGCCGCGCCGCCGGTTTGGATTTTATTGCCTTCACTGCCCTGGCCTATAGTCTGGGCTTGTTCGTGAATTTCTTTAAGACGGGAGTGTTCGGCGCGAAGAGCGGACGGGGCCGCCGCGCCCGCGGCGGGCGCGGCGGCAATCATCGGCAATAATCGCGCCACCTGATCCGCCGCGGCCGCTTCCATTTCGCGGAACAGGCGCAATCCCTCCTTTTTATACTCCACCAAAGGATCGCGCTGTCCGTAGGCGCGCAAATTGACCGAGCCGCGGGTGTAATCCATGAGTTCCAAATGCTCAACCCAGAACATGTCCACGGCTTGAAGCAAAAGTGTCCGCAGAATCCGGAAAAATTCCGCCTCGCCTATTGCCTTTTTCTTTTCAGCCGCAACATTTTCAATCTCTTCGCCGCCGCCGGTCACCTCCGCAAGCGTCGCCTCCAACTCCTTATCTGTGCCAAGCAAAATCTTGCGCCGCCGTTCGTAAATTATTTTGCGCTGATGATTCAAAACGTCATCGTATTCCAAGACGTGCTTGCGAGCGTCGAAATTGAACCCCTCAATCTTAGTTTGCGCCGTTTCAAGCGAGCGGGTGATCAAGCGATTTTCAATCGGTTCGTCGGGTGCTATGCCGAACCGTCCCATTAGTTTTTTAATGGTGTCCGAAGCGAACACTCGCATCAAAGTATCCTCCAGCGACACGAAAAATTGCGTTTCGCCCGGGTCGCCTTGGCGGCCGGAGCGTCCGCGCAACTGATTGTCAATGCGCCGCGCGTCGTGGCGCTCGGTGCCCAAGACAAACAAGCCGCCGAGCATCTTCGCCTCCTCATATTGCTCGGCTGTGGCCGGATTGCCGCCAAGCTTGATGTCCACTCCGCGACCGGCCATGTTCGTGGCTATGGTCACCGCGCCCTTGCGACCGGCTTGAGCGATGATCTCGCCCTCCCGCTCATGGTTTTTGGCGTTCAAAATTTCATGGGGCACGCCTTCGCGTTTTAGATATTCCGAAAGTAATTCGTTTTTTTCAATGGAAACGGTGCCAATGAGCATGGGCTGACCTTTGGCGTGGCGCTCCTTGACTGTCCGGGCGATTGCCTTAAACTTGCCTGTTTCGGTCTGGAAAATGAGATCGTTATAATCGCGCCGCGACGACGGTTTGTTGGTCGGTACCACCAGAGTATCCACGCCATAGACTTTGAAAAATTCTTCGGAGGAAGTTTTGGCTGTTCCGGTCATGCCCGACAATTTTTTGTAGAGCCGGAAATAATTTTGGAAAGTAATCGAAGCCATCGTCCGCGACTCTTTCTGCACCGCCACGCCCTCCTTGGCTTCAATGGCCTGATGCAAGCCTTCGCTCCAACGCCGGCCGGGCTGAAGGCGCCCCGTGAATTCATCCACGATGATGACCTGGCCATCTTTGACCACATAAGCCTTGTCTTTTTCGTAAAGAGCTTTGGCTTTTACCGCCGTCTCCAAATGATGCACGTACTTGATGCCTTTCTCGGTGTAAATATTGTCCA
>JAGWZX010000006.1 GCA_018968805.1 Patescibacteria group bacterium
TCCGACAAAGTTTCCCTGATGCCGCCCGCGGAATAACCCCGCCGAGTCTTCGAGGGAACGGCTTGCCGCGGGAATGAGACGAGAGGCAAACTTTATTAGTCCTTGCGGATTAAGCACGCCTGCGGCTGTTACAAACAAAGCGGCAAGAACAGCATCCCTAACATTTGCTTTTCTGGTTCTTATCGCCGATTGATTTTCCATTTGCCCCATACTTGTTACTCGTTTGTAACGCATTATACCACTAACAATAAATAAGCTATAGCATACAGATCGTTAGTGGAAATTTTTTAAGATTTTACTGTGCATTGAGAACTAGTCTTTCCTCGGGAAAAGCGGCTTCTCCGGCATTTTGTTTTCCTTTATTAATCGCTGAATTTCTTTCGCTGTATTGGGCATAAACGGTTGGAGCGCAGCAGCAATTATTTCCAACCTGCCCAATAAAAGCCCCATGTTTTCCAACGCAGACTCCTTATTGGTTTTAAGCTTTTTGAAAGGTGCCTCTTTTTGAATGAACTCATCAGTCAGAGATACATAATTCCATACAACATCAACTGCCTCCTTAATATCAAAATTTTTAAGAGCTTGTTCCTGTCTTTTGTGCATATCCCCGGCAGATTTTTCTTTTGCGGTCTTAATTTTTATCTCGTCTGTGATTTCCACATCATTAGTAGCTGCCATTTTCAATGTTCTGGAAACCAAATTCCCCAACCCATTCGCCAAATTGCCGTTGTAAGCTTCCTTGAAGCTCTCGTGAGTGATGTCACCGTCTTCAAATAGTGAAATATGGCGTGCGAGATAATAGCGCACCGCTTCGCCGCCGTATTCATTGATAAGCTCCAAGGGGTCAATGATATTACCGAGCGTCTTACTCATCTTTTTTCCGCCTGAAGTGATAAAACCGTGGACCAGAATTGTTTTCGGCAGAGGCAAACCCGCGGAAAGAAGCATGCCCGGCCAGATGGCGGCATGAAAGCGCAGAATGTCTTTGCCGATTACGTGAATGGTTTCGGCATCGGGATTGTCCCAGAATTTTTTATAAAGCGCGTCGTCCTTCCGGCCAAAGCCGAGCGCGGAAATATAATTGGTAAGCGCGTCCGCCCAAACATAAATTTTCTGAGACGGATCACCCGGAACCGGAATACCGACGGACACTTTGTCAGCTGGTCTCGAGAAACTGACATCTTCTAATCCCCTTTCAAGCAGGGCTAGAATTTCATTACGCCGAGATTCGGGAACAACTTTCAATTCACCGCTTTCAATTTTTTCTTTTATCGCGCCCGTATATTTTGAGAGTTTGAAAAAATAATTTTCTTCTTCCAAGATCTGCGGCGATTCGTTGTGATCAGGACACTTGCCGCCAATCAGTTCTTTCTCGGTAATGAACGCTTCGTGGCCGACGCAATAAAGTCCTTTGTAGGAGCGTTTTTCCAAATCGCCTTGGGCCGCGATCCGCTTCCACATTTCCACGACCCCCGGCCAGTGGCTTCTCTCGTCCGTCGTTCGGATAAATTGATCGTAGGAAATTCCCAGTTTGGAAAAAAGGTTTTTGAAATTGATGTTGATTTCGTCCAGATACGTTCCCGCGTCCTTTCCCGCCGCCCGCGCCGCCCGTACGACTTTTTCGGTATTCTCGTCCGAACCCGTCAAAAAATACGTCTCGTCGCCAGCGATACGATGATAACGCGCCATGACATCGCAAACAGTTGAAGTGTAAGCGTGCCCGAGATGCAGATTGGCATTCGGGTAGAAAATGGGCGTGGTGATAAAAAAGATTTTTTTCATATGACGGTTTGTCGCGGCGACCGCGCCCCCACATCGTTGGGGGGCGCGGCTACGGGAATCAAATCTTACGCCACAGCCGAGTTTTTGCTTTTCTGCAAATCATTGAAGTACTCCATAAGCATGGTCGCAATCGGCACGGAAAGGACAAGACCCAAAAAACCCGCCAGCTTGAAACCGACGATCAAAGCCAGAATGACCAGAATTGGCGGCACCCCAACAATTTTCTTTACAACCAAAGGATAAATGAGATTGTTTTCAAGTTGATGGATAATCAAGTAAATGCCGACTACGACAATGGCTGTGCCGACTCCGCCGCCCGAATAAGAAGCCAGCACGGCTGGAACCGCAGAAAGAATCGGCCCGAACAGCGGGATAATCTCAAGAGTAGCGGCGAGAAACGCCAAAAGCAGGGGGTTACCGACATGCAGAATCGGCCCGAAAATAGCGAGCACCAAATAAACCAAGAGACCGATCACGAGCGACAGAACCAATTGGCCCTGCATCCACAAACCGATTTTGTGCTCCACTCGGCGCCACAGCCCAAGCACGTATTTTTCATGTTTAACAGGCGTAACAAATTGAAGAAACGAAACCACGCCGTCTTTCTGCACCGTGAGATAAAACGACAACACGATGATCAAAATCGAGCTTAGGACGCCGCCGAAAACCATACCCAACGATTCAATGAATCCCTGCGAAACGCCGGAGATGGCAACACGGATATTGGAGAGAATGTCCGAAAAGGAAAACCCCGACGAAAACGCGGAAACCACTTGCCTCGACTCGCTCAAATTCTGCGAGAGATTATGTACTGTTTCCTTAGATTGATCCAGGGTGCCTTTTTGGAAAGGATCCCAGATAGAAATCGAATCAAGATATTTCGGCGCCGTGGCCATAAAATTCGAAGCATCGTCCAATAATGGCGGCAGGAAAAAGTAGAAGATACCGAAGATAAGTCCTGCCGCTACGAGATAGATGATGATGACCGACGGCAAGCGGGGTATTTTGCGGCGGGCAAACCACGCGATGAACGGCTCATTCGCTGACGCAATAACTACCGACGCTAAAACAACCAGGAGCAAATCGCGGATCATGTAGAGCACCCAAAACAGAACGATGACAACCACCACCCGCACAATGAGTCCGGTGCTTATGGTAACGTGAACATCCCTGCCGGGGTTTTCCATCTCGCAATGGTAACACTAAAAACCGCCCGGGTGAAGCGGCCGCCCCGCGTTGCGGGGCGGCCGCAAACCTACAAATTGAGGAGTGGCAAAAATTCCGCCTCCTCCTTGAACGGTCCTATCATCGCTAAATTGATATACCTGGCAACGAAAAGCCGCCTCGCCACGCGCTCAATGTCACTTGAAGTGACTGCTTCAATTTCCGCCGTCACTTGCGCGGGTGTTTTTATCGGTTTGCCTGCCACCTCCTGTCCGCCATAAAAAAGCGCCAGCTCATCCGTCGACTCCAATCCGAGATATATATTTCCTATGAGATAATCTTTGGCTTTGCGTAATTCTTTGGCTGGCACCGCCTCATTTTTTACTTTTCCTAATTCCTCAATAATTGTCTTTACGGCAAGCGGCGCGCGTGCCGTGTCAACACCCGCCGCAACCTGAAACAGGCCGTGATCGGTGAATAAATCAGGGGAAGCGCCGACATAATAACAAATTCCGAGCTCCTCGCGTAACTTTACGAAAAGTCGAGAACTCATGCCGCCGCCGAGGATAACGGAGAGCAGTCGCAGCGCCGGCACGTCTGGATCGAACGTGGAAAAAGCGCGCGCGCCGACGACGACATGCGTCTGGTCTGTTGCTTTGTAGCGCAAAAGAGCCGCCGGTGATTTTTGCGCATCAATCACTTTGGCCTTCTCCGGTTTCGGCGCCGCGGATAGTTTATCGAATAAAACACTGACTTTTCCGGCCATCAGCCGCTCCTCAAACGCTCCGGCCAATACAACAACAGTGGAAGAAGCGACGTAATGCGATTCGCGATAACGCGCCAGATCATCGCGGGTGAGTGCGCCGACCGAACCCTTAGTACCCGCAATGTTCCAACCGGCCGGCTGATCGCCGTAAAATAATTCCATGAGCACATCCTGCACGTGACGCATCGGATCGTCTTCGTACATACTGATTTCTTGAATGATGACGCCTTTTTCTTTTGGTAATTCCTTTTCCGGCAGAGTGGGATTGATATATAAATCGCTTATGATATCAAGGATCTCAACGGCCTTGTCTTTGCGGGCTTTGGCGAAATAACCGGTGTTTTCTTGGCTGGTAAAAGCGTTGCTGGCCGCGCCTAAGGCGTCCAGCTCATGGGAAATAGCCACCGGAGTGGGACGTTTTTGGCTGCCCTTAAATAAAAAATGTTCAAGGAAGTGAGAGACGCCGGAAATTTTTTTAGTCTCGTATTTTGATCCGGCTTCAACAAGCACGACGACTGTCACGGTCGGGCTTTCGGGCATAGGCACGGTAATAAGCCGCGCGCCGTTTGGTAAGACTGTTCTGTGATAATCCATAAATAGAGTGTAGCAGAAAAATTACGCGCGAAAAAGCCGCCGCGCGTTCCGCGCGGCGGCGAGCGGACATAATCCTACTTTAATTTAGCGACAAGCTCTTTCACCTTCACCCTCTCCTGCTCCCCGCTGTCGCGGTCGCGGATCGTAACGTCATCTTTTTCCAAAGTCTCAAAATCAACGGTAACGCACTGAGGTGTGCCGATCTCGTCCTGGCGGCGGTAGCGCTTGCCGATGTTGCCGTTGTCGTCCCATTCCACCGCGCCGATTTCTTTTTTGAGCACCGCGTACACTTCTCTCGCCTTCTTGACCAATTCCGGCTTGTTTTTGAGAAGCGGAAAGACGGCTACTTTAACCGGCGCGATTTCCGGTTTCAGTTTCAAGTAAACTCGTTTTTCGCCGTTCATCTCATCTTCGCGATAAGCGGAAAGCAGAACCGCAAACATCGTCCGGCCATGGCCGAAAGTCGGTTCAATGACATGGGGAATGAATTTTTCTTTTTTTACCTCGTCAAAATAAGACATTTCCGCGCCGGATTCGGCCGAATGTTTTTTCAAATCATAATCGGTGCGATAAGCCAGACCATAAAGTTCTTTCCGGCCAAACGGATAATCAAATTCAAAATCAATCGTCCGTTTTGAATAGTGAGCGCGGTCGGCCGGCGCCACTTCAAGCTCGTGAATCTTGTCTTTTTCAATCCCCACCCTCTCAATCCAGCGCCACATTTCTATCCGCCACATTTCAAAATACTTCTGCCAGTCGGCTTCTCTCACAAAATATTCAAATTCCATCAAGTCAAATTCCCTAACCCGGAAAAGAAAATCGCGCGGCGCGATTTCATTGCGATAAGCGCGGCCGATCTGGGCCAAGCCGAAAGGCAATTCCGGCCGCATCGTGTCCAGAATATTTTTGAAATTGACAAACATCCCTTGGGCAATTTCGCCGCGCAAATAAGCCATATTGGATTTACCTTCCACGCTACCCAAGGCCACGGGCAAAAGCAGATTAAAAACTTTTTCTTCGCCAAGTTCGCCGCCGCAATCGGGACATTTTTTCTTGTCCGATAGCTGATCCGCCCTGAAGCGGTGATGGCACTTTTTGCACTCAACCATCGGGTCGGTAAAACCGGAGAGGTGGCCGCTCGCCTTCCAAACCGCTTCCGGCATCAGGGTTGCGCTTTGGACGGCGAACACATCATCGCGTTCCCGAATAAAATGCTTCCGCCATAATTCTTCCACATTATGAGCCAGCTCCGCGCCGTAAGGCCCGTAATCCCAGGTGCCGGCCAATCCGCCGTAAATTTCCGAGCCTTGAAACACAAGGCCGCGCCTTTTGCAGAGCGACACTATTTTATCCATCAGCGCATGATCTTCCGTTTTTTCTTTCATAATTACAGAACTCTAAACTTTTCGGCGGAAACTTTCAACTGTCGCGCGAAACGGCTTGACTGTTTCGCCCGACATTACTGCGTTACCATGCCCTGTCCGGGTGTCCAATTCACATCCGTGGGCAAATCAGTCGTAAGAGAACCCTTGGTGCTCGTCTGCACTGTTTGATTGGCAAAGGCGTCGTCGCCAGAAGCCGCGGCCGCGGATACCAGCATGGGCGAGCTCTGCACCTGGCTTTGCGATGGCGTCAATGACACTTGGAAACTGACCGCGCGCGGACTTTCGACGAAACCGGTACCGGCTGAAATGTCTCCGGGATCCCATTCAATTACGCCGCCGATGGGGTTGTAAGAAATTTTTTCGGACGACGGGCTGACGACGCCGAGCCAGGTGACATACGAAGGCAGGGTCGCCGTTACTTTGACATTGGAAAGGTCGTTCCAGCCGTTGGTAAGCGACCAGACGATAGTGTAAGTCGTCGGCTTGTCTGCCTTGGGTGGAATCGGTCCGGTGTTTTTGAAAGCACCCGAGTAATATAACGACTGGGCCGTAAGATGCAGATTGGTGGGAACGCGAATATCCTTAGTAATAGTTGACGTGACATCTTGGGACGAACCGTCTTGGTTGGAAAGTGATCCGGTCACCGTGACAATGAGATTCATATCGGGATTGGTGGACGCGTTCAAAGTGTTTTCCGGCAATACGCTGAAAGAGAAACTGAGCGGCACCGAACCGTCCGGGTTAAGCACCGCTAAACCGGGGGTGAGCGTCTGGTCCCAAACAATAGTCTTATCCGATGAACTATAAAAACCCGTGCCGGGCACGATAGAACCCTGGTCAAACGCGTTGCCGGAAAGTTTAACGGAAACTTTCACATTGGTGATTTTCAAGCCGGCATTGTTGGAAAGCGTCAAGTCGCCCCGAACATTTGACCCGGCGACAGCCGAGGTGTTGTCGCTGGTATCGCCGTTCAAAGCCAATGAGGCGCTTATGGAAGGTTTCTGGATGGTGATCTGATTTGAAGCCGTGAGAAAAGCCGTACCGATAGTGTTTTCGTTTGACGGATCGGGGGTGCCTACGGAAAAATTAAAGGTGCGTTGATCATTGTCTTGGCCGACCAATACGCCGCTGATCTTTATGGCGCGGCTGCCTCCAGGCGGCAGATCACCCAGTTGCCAAAAACTATTGCTCCATGTCGGTGCCGGATCGGACTGCCCGAAGGTAAATCCGAACGGGTATTCCGCCGAGAGCGCCAGATTTTTAATGACCGTGCTTGCGTTGGAAGCGACGTTGACCGTGAAATTCACCGGCTGGCCGGAATTGATTTGCTTATCCGCGTCCACAGTCACCGTAACGGGCGACGAATTGATTGTAACCGTATAGGTCTTTTCCTTCGGGAAAATGGCGTTGGAACCCTTTACGCGGTACTCAACGGAAATGTTAATGTTCTTGGTATCGCCTTCCTGACCGAACAGCACCGCCTGAATCTTGCGCTCAACGCTTCCGCCTTTGGCGATAACGCCGAGCGATTCTCGATAGCGCTTTAAGGGCACGGTCATATCATTGGGTTGCCGCGTTCCATCGGGATAATCAACGATGAGATCGGCGGAGTCAAGGTCGGCGTTATTCTGGTTTACCACGCGAACATCAAGCGACAAGACTTCCCCGCCGGCAACGGAAACCGGACCGCTAATCTGAATATCTACGTTGCTGGAAGAGATGACATTCGCGCCGCCGAAAAAAACGTAAAGCGCCACGCCCAAACACAGGACGAAGAACGCCGCCGATCCGAGAAGCAGTTTCTTGAGAAAAGAAACGCGGGCAACCTGATCCTCGCCCGAGTACGATTGCTCGGGAAGACCGCCGCCCCAATCGCGCGGCACGGAAAGGTCGTGCCGCTTCAATCGCCCGGTGGAACGGGAAAGCGGCAAACCCGCCTCATCACGCGAATATAAACGTTTCTGTAATTCGTCGAGGCCGTCCTCTTCCGAATTGGATCTTCTTCGGTGTTGATAATCGTCCGAGTTCATAGTGGAAACCCTCCGATTATAACACGCGGGAAAGATTTTGATTACTTTGAAAATAAAGTTCGCCGCCCGTCCCGTCCCGAGAGCGGGACGACCTCTCGGCAGACCTCGGCGGGGTTATTCCGCGGGCGGCATCAGGGAAACTTTGTTATTAGGGAGCGTCCCTAGCGTCCCTCCGGACACTCTATTCCCTGCGCGGGGAGAATCCCGAAGCAAAGATCCGGGATTCTCCCCGCGCACAATAAAAAACAGAAAAGAGGCGCCCGGGACGCTAAAAAAGCGGCCATGGCCGCTTTTTTAGCGTCCGCCTTTATCGCCGCACGGCGGAAAACACGCCAGGTTCACGAAAAACCCTTACTATGTCTGCCGTCATACCGAAAACAAGCGCAAACATTGCCAGTGAAGCGACTTGGATGACAATCCGGGTCTTGAGAAAAGCCGTTAGGGCGAATTTAGCAAAATGAGACACCTCAAACACACTCGGCATGTTATGCACCACATCCGGCAAAGAAACAAAAAAGGCGGCGAACATAGCCAACGCGACGGCCGCTGATAATTTGGTCGCAAGCGGCACCGCAAGCGTCTTGAGCGCGTGAATAAAACGCACCCGCCGCATTATCGCCTCTTTTAAGATTAAATCTTCGTAAGTCATTTGTGTTATTTAAATTTATTGCCATCCGGCTCTGTTCGCATGGTTTTCATATTATATAATACGCTACATATTCGGTAATCCCATCTTCTTAAGTTCCTTCTTGGCTCGATGGATTCTGGCTCGCACCGCACCCAAGGAAATACCCTCAATTTTGGCGATTTCTTTTTGGACTTTGCCCTCCACGCTGTATAACCTAAGCACCCGGCCGAGAATTACAGGCAGTTTGGATATGAGCGATAGAACATAATCGGAATCGAGTTTCTGTTCGTGAAGTATTTGCTCCGAATGTGAAGGCACAAGTTCCTGAAATTCAGAATCAAGATCGTAGAGAAACGCCCGCTCATCCTTCAGTTTCTTGTATTTGGTAAAACAAGCGTTGATGAGAATCTTGTAACCCCACGACTTGAACGACGCGCCTTCTTTAATTTGGAATTTCGCGGCATTAAGATAAATTTTGACAAACACTTCCTGAACGATATCGCGCACGGTTTCGCCGTCACTGACAATGCGGCCGGCCTTACGAGTGAACGCCTCCTGGTAGCGGTCAACCAACACGGAAAAAACATTCGGGTCGGTAACCGAAAGAGCCAGAAGTTCTTCATCGCTTTTGTCTTCCAAGCCGGCCGCAGCGGGGATTACATCGTCTAAAAGAGTCATTTTATTTGCGGTTTAAGGGCGGAAACCGCCCCTAAACCGCATTTTATATCAAAATTCTTTTAATGAGAACCCTTTTTAACGTTCAAGTTATCTGAAGTGGGGTTCGTGCCGTCTTCGACCTCGGCTAATTTCTAGAACTAAAACTTACTAATCAATGTTACTCAAATACCCCCTTGACATGCCGCATCTGTCTCTGTTAAAGTCTTTATTGATCGTCACACCATAATAATTCGACCGACATCAACAACCGAGGAAGTCGTCCTCGGTTTTGACTTGATATTTTTTGCCAATCGGCGAAAAATAATTTAGAATCTTGATTTAAAATGGAAATAAGAAATATAGCTATAATCGCCCACGTTGACCACGGCAAGACAACTTTGACCGATGCTTTGATGCGCCAGACGGGAATGGTCACGGACGTGGTCGCTACGATGGACTCAAACGCGCTGGAAAAAGAACGCGGCATTACCATTTACGCAAAAAACGCGTCGCTTCGCTACAAAGGCGCGAAAATCAACATAGTGGACACGCCCGGCCACGCCGACTTCGGCAGTGAAGTGGAACGGGTGTTGCGCTCGGTAGATTCAGTGCTCCTTCTGGTTGACGCCCAGGAAGGGCCGATGCCGCAAACCAGGTTCGTATTGAAAAAATCATTGGAGCTTGGCTTGAAACCCATTGTTATTATAAACAAAATCGACAAACCGGCGGCGCGCGTCGCCGAGGTCCATGATGAAATTCTTGAATTGTTTCTTGAATTAGACGCGAATGAGGATCAACTGGATTTCAAAACCGTTTACGCCATCGGCCGGGCCGGCATCGCCAAGAAAAATTTGTCCGACGAATCAAAAGATCTCTCTCCCCTTTTGGACTTAATCATTGACGAAGTTCCTCCGGCAGGGAAAAATCCGGACGCGCCGCTTCGGATGCAACCGTTCAACCTTGCCTATGACAATTTTCTCGGCCGCCTGGCCATCGGCAGGATTTATGAAGGCCGCATTACCCGGGGCATGACGGTGTTCGTAAAAAAATCTCCGGATGAAAAACCTGCCGCGGAAAAAATCACCAAACTGTTCACGTTTGAAGGAACAGATCGAAAGGAAGTTGCCGAAGCGGAATCTGGCGACATTGTGATGGTGGCGGGACTGCCTGACATTTACATCGGCGACACAATAACCGAAAATCCCGAAGCGGAACTTTTGCCGGCCATCGCCATTGACGAACCGACTATTTCTCTAAACTTTCTGGTCAATGATTCGCCGTTCGCGGGACATGAGGGAAAATTCGTCACGACCAGGCAAATCCGCGAAAGACTGGAGAAAGAACTTGAAGTGAATGTGGGGCTTAAAGTAGACTTCTCGGCCGGTGATTATTACAAAGTCTACGGGCGAGGCGAACTGCATATTTCAATTCTTCTTGAAACCATGCGCCGCGAGGGTTACGAATTGCAAGTCTCACAGCCGCAAGTGATCGAGAAATACGAAAACGGCGCGCGTCTTGAACCGTTCGAGGAAGCTCTCGTTGACGTACGCAACGACACGGCAAGCTTGGTTATTCAAAAACTCTCGCGGCGGCGCGGCGTCCTAACAGAACATAAAGAACACGAGGGTATCGCGCGCCTGCGTTTTGAAATTCCCACCCGCGGTCTTTTAGGCTACCGCGGCGAATTCATCATTGACACCAGAGGCGAAGGCATTCTCTCATCGCGTTTCGCAGGATTCAAACCGCACGCCGGCGATATTCCAAAGCACACTTTTGGCTCAATGATTTCCATGGAAAACGGCACCGCCCTAGCTTATTCGCTCTGGAATCTGCAGGAACGCGGCATTATTTACATTGATCCCGGCACGCCGGTGTATGAAGGCATGATTATAGGCAACGTCACGAAAGGCGACGACCTTGACGTCAATCCGACTAAAAACAAACAGTTAACCAACGTCAGAAATGCCGGTAACGACGAGTCAATCGTACTAACGCCTCCGGTGCGCCTTACCATCGAGCGCGGCTTGGAAATCATGCAGGACGATGAGTATTTGGAAATCACGCCTAAGTCAACGCGTTTGCGCAAGCAATACCTTACGAAGGTGGACCGCGCACGCGCCCTTCGCAATAAAGAAAAATAGAAGCGCGCGACAAGCCTGTTGTGTTAACTGCGGCAAAAACGCGAATCACCATATGACAAAACCGCCCCCCGACGTACGTCGGGGGGCGGTTTTGTTTTTTACTTAGTAGCTCTGACTGTCACCGCCGCCGAAACCTCCTCGGCGAGGAGCGCGTTCGGTCATCGGTCGAGCTTCATTGACGGTCAAAGTGCGACCGTCAAGTTCGATGCCGTGCATGGAAGAAACAGCCTTTTCGGCGTCCGCATCTTCCATCTCAACGAAACCGAAGCCTCGAGAGCGTCCGGTCATCTTGTCGCTGATGACATTAGCCGAAAGAACCGTGCCCACCTTGGAAAAGGCGGCCTTAAGCCCGTCGGCAGTCGTGCCATAGGACAAATTACCCACATACAACTTTTTTGCCATATTGAGATAATTTTCTTACCTTTAATACATCGTACGACCCTTCTCAATATGCCTTAAAGCTTCACTGACGTGTCGACTTCAGAATCAACTTGAGAAAACTACGACTGGCATATATTACACAGATTGGCGGAAAAAGCAAGCCGGAGTGTTGATAACAAAGTTTGTCTATAAATGATATTTAAGTCTGGCGCCGCCGCGGAAACTCTGTCACCAAGGAACGCTCCTGCAGAACGGCGCGCCCCGCGCTTTCCGCAGACGGAAAGCGCGGGGCCTCGGGAAAGCTCCGGGCGTTCGATTCCTCGCCCGCCGGACGCTTTGTCTGCCATGCGGCCATCCACCCCCGAGGCAAAGCCCCGGGGGCGTTCCGGACGCTTGCAAAGTTTTCCCCATGTCTATAATTTTACACGAATCATTACTTGGAGGGAGAAACAATCGATATCCTTATTTTCCCTGCCGCCGGAAAAGTGCTTGACCAAAACGGCCGAATGACGGCGTTAGCGTTCAAAATCGCCGGATACTTCGCGGCAATGCTCGGTAAATCGTTTTTGTTTGCGCCGGAAAGATCGTTTTTTAGTTTGTTATCGTCCACCGTCCACTCAATGGTCACATTTCCTTTAAGGTTAAACTGGATCGGTCCGATATCGGTGGCGCCCAAACCGAAATTATCTTGGGCATCCATCGTAAGAGTATCTAGGCCGAGCGCCGAAACAGGAGCATTATCGTATCCGCTCACCGCGTTCTGCGCTATCGCGGTCGCGAGACCGAGCCGCGGCAAAAAGTATGCTGTGAAATGGGCGCGTTCACGAACCGTCACGCCGTTTCCCGAAGACGGATTGGCCGCCGTAACTGGCTCGAAGGTGATTCGGTAAGCTTTATCGTAAAATACTGAATCGACTGGAACTTGCGCTTTCGCTTCTTGGATCAGAGCGTCAGTCAACTTGCCGTCAATGCGCGCTCGCGCTTCCGTCGTTGCGGCATCCCCGACATATTTTTCCGTCCCGATCTTTCCTCCGGTCATCGGCGTCTTTGAACGGCCGTACATCGCCGCGTATCGCCCGGGGTTGGATTTGAGGCCTGGTATGGTGAAGTCGGCCAGGCCTATGTTGTATTTTTCACCGGGCGCGTCAGCGTGCACCATGGCGGCTATGCTGCCGGGAACAGTCTGGCCCCCGACTATACGCCGTCCGGGCACGGCCACAGGCTGATCCAAACGGTAAATAAGACCGTCGGGAGTTTCAAAGCGCGTGTTTTTGACCAGACTGGCGGCGTTTGCGTTGTAATTGTTGTAAATTATTATGGTACCGGTGGCTGGCGTCTGTACGGCGCGCTCGCTTGTCGCCGTAAGTGTTTCGTCGCCGTCTTTCGTGGAAGCATAGGTCGTATAACCAAGTTCACCTTGCGCGGCGTCAGGTTTGGCGATTAAATCCAAATTAATAGCGACAGATTGCGATTTCGGAGTGATCGTCACTGTCGCACCGGATAGAAGATTACCGACGACGAACGCGAGAACAGCGACACATAAGACACCCAAAAGCCATATGAAAATGCGCGAATGATTGCGGTTTCGGTTGTGATGCGGCCTCGGCCGCTCAAATTCACTCTCGTAATGAATATCGGGGTCATCAGGCGGATTAGCGCGCGCCCCTTCCCGCGAATGATGGATCGGGATATTCCTGATCGTCTTTTGCCTCGGTATCACGTCTTGTACAACATTTTTGGGCATATGAATGAATGGAGAAAATTCAGTTTTAGTTTCTTAAAGTGTATCACAAGGCGA